>CAZUGK010000262.1:0-3849 GCA_964619815.1 uncultured Clostridiaceae bacterium
TGGAGAGAACACTTCAGGTGTTGGATTATGCTGTTTTAGTGATAAGCGGTGCGGATGGAGTGCAGGGGCACACAAAAACATTATGGCGGCTGCTTGACATGTATCAGATACCTGTTTTTGTATTCGTCAATAAAATGGATCAGAATGGGACTGATAAAGAAAAATTGATAAAAGATATGAAAAAGCAGCTGGATGATGGATGCATTGAATTCGGACAGGTTGCGACAGCCGGATTTTATGAGCAGCTGGCCATGTGCGATGAAATAATGATGGAAGCCTATCTGGAAAAGGGGCATATTGAAACTGAGCATATCAAAAAGGCTGTCAGGGAGCGCAAAGTATTTCCATGTTTTTTTGGTTCAGCTTTGAAATTGGAAGGCATTGAGCAATTTATGCAAGGTATTGCAAAGCACGCAATGATACCTTGCTATCCTGATGAATTCGGGGCCAAGATATTCAAAATAACAAGGGATGAACAGGGAAACCGTCTTACCCACCTTAAGCTTACAGGCGGAAAGCTTAAGGTGAAAGATGTATTGACGAATAGCATCTGGGAAGAGAAAGTAAATCAAATTCGTATCTATTCCGGACAGAAATTCGAGGCAGTGAATGAAGTAGAGGCAGGTTCTGTATGCGCAGTGACAGGACTGAGCCAAACCAGGCCGGGAGAAGGCTTGGGAATAGAGGCGGCTTCAGTTGCACCGGTATTGGAGCCCGTACTGTTTTATCGGATCATACTTCCGGAGGGCTGTGACCCGAGAGCGATGATCCCCAAGCTGCGTCAGATTGAAGAAGAGGAACCGGAGCTTAATATTGTCTGGGATGAGCAGCTGCAGGAGATTCAGGTACGGATCATGGGAGAGGTGCAGATTGAGATTCTGCAGAGCCTGATACAAAGCCGTTTTGGCGTGTCGGTGTCCTTCGATGAGGGACGTATCGTCTATAAGGAAACGATTGCCAATGTCGTTGAAGGAGTAGGGCACTTTGAGCCATTAAGACATTATGCGGAGGTCCATCTTTTATTGGAGCCTGGTGATCCGGGAAGCGGCCTGCAGTTTGGTATAGAATGCAGTGAGGATATGCTTGGTAAAAACTGGCAGAGACTGATTTTGACCCATCTGCAAGAGAAAGCGCATAAAGGGGTACTGACAGGGTCAGCGCTTACAGACGTGAAAATTACTCTCGTCTCAGGCAGAGCACACAATAAACATACAGAAGGCGGTGACTTCAGAGAAGCTACCTACCGTGCGGTACGCCAGGGCTTAAAGGAGGCAGAATCCATATTGCTGGAGCCATGTTATTCCTTTCAGTTGGAGCTGCCTGAGAAAATGGTAGGAAGAGCTATGACTGACATTGAGAAAATGCACGGTATAAGCAAAATATCACAGACAAACGGCGAAACTGCAGTTCTTGTAGGGAGCGCCCCGGTTATTACAATGAGGAATTATCAGAAAGAGGTAACTGCCTATACCAAAGGACTTGGCAGGCTGTTTTGCAGCATGAAAGGTTACGAACCCTGCCATAATGCAGAAGAGGTCATAGACAGCATCGGATACGATTCGGAAAGAGACATGGAAAATCCAACAGGTTCTGTATTTTGCACACATGGGGCAGGATTTTTAGTGGATTGGGATGAGGTAAAGGACTACATGCATGTTGAAAGCTATCTTCAGAAAAAAGACTATTTACCGGGAGAAACAGCGAAAGAACAAGCAACATCAGTAGAAGAGCGGTGGATCAGTTCAGAAGAGATTGACCAAATTATCAACAGAACCTACTATGTGAACCAGGGAAAGAAGCCTGCCTCGAAAAGACGCAAAACAGCCCGGGAAAGTTATTATGAATGTGCTGCCTATGTCAGCGGACAGAAGGAAATCAAAGAAGAGTATCTCCTTGTGGATGGCTACAATATTATATATGCATGGCCTGAACTGAAAGAGCTTGCAGATGAGAATTTAGACAGTGCCAGAATGAAACTGCTTGATTCTCTCAGTAATTATCAGTGGATTCGACAATGTCAGATTATTGTTGTATTTGATGCTTACCGTGTTCAAGGGCATCGTGAGGAAATAATCGACTATCTTAACATCCATATTGTATATACTAAAGAGGCACAAACGGCGGACCAGTATATTGAGAAATTTGCCCATGACAATCAGAAGAAATATAATATAGCAGTTGCTACATCGGACGGTTTACAGCAGATAATTGTAAGGGGGGCAGGGTGCTCACTGTTATCCGCCAGAGAACTGAAGACCGAGATCGAAGAGGCTAATAGAAGAATGAGACAGGAGTATCAGGAAATACAGGAAAGAGACCGTAATTACCTAATAGATGCATTGCCAACCGAAGCAAAACAGCAGATGGAGGTATTGATTAAAAAAGAAAATGATAGCAAATAATTAAGTTTACCATCAAGAGGCCACCGGCTTCAAGCAGCATCTTTCTTGACTCCTCAAGGTATGTGGAGTGCCGCGTGAGGGTTGAGAGGCTGAAGGAGGAAAGTTGCTTTTTCCTATAATTTGTAGGAACAAAAGAAAATATGTAGAAAATTATTAGGAGAATATTTAAATATTCGGGGGTAAGGTCAGAATAATTCTATAATAATTTTTGTTCCACTAATATTTAAAGAATGTTATAGTAAAAACATACGGAGAATAAGGATATAATCATGCGAAAGCATTCTTATATATTGCAGGAGGAAGAACATGTTCAATCCAATAAAAAGTACTAAAGTCTATGAACAAGTCATAGACCAGATTGAAGATATGATTAGTAAGGGTACACTTAAAAAGGGAGACAAGCTGCCTTCAGAGAGAAGCCTGGTGGAGCAGTTGCAGGTAAGCAGGACATCCATCCGGGAGGCACTCAGCGCTTTGGAAGTAATAGGCTTGATTGAGTGCAGACAGGGCGGAGGCAACTATATAAAAACTTCCTTTGAAGATAATTTGCTAGAGCCTTTGTCTATTATGTATATGCTTGAGGGAAGCAATCCACAGGAAATATGGGAGCTTAGAAAAATCATGGAAGTAGAAGCAGTAGGGCTTGCTGCAAAACGGATAAACGATGAGCAGCTTAAGGAATTGGAGGAGCTGATGTTAAGATTTGATATAAATAAGGACGAAACATATAACGCCGAAATTGACAAACAATTTCATTATAAAATTGCAGAATGCTCCGGCAATATTTTGATCTACAACATATTGAAGACTGTCTCGACCTTGGTAGAGCATTCTATCAGGGATATTAGAAGGATTATTTTGACTGATAAGGAAAATTGGGATGTGCTTTTCACACAGCATAAAAACATATATCTCGCAATTGAGAAGCACAGCTCGGCGGAGGCCCGTCAGGCAATGAGAGTGCATTTGGATTATGCAAATGGATATATATACAAAGTCCAATGATAAAATACATATTTGAATAATTATTAGCCAGCAAAAGATGAAAGTGATAGATTTTTACTTTCATCTTTTTTTGATGTAAATAGCTATAATCGTGAAAGATATAACTATTATTGAATTAGTGTTGTGCATTAAAAAGTAAAAAATTGTATTACCAATAGATTGGTAAAATAAAAGCATAAGCGGACCAAATGTGGTAGTTTTGAATTGCTGAAAAACAAAACAAATCCACGGAGGGTCAAAACTTATGCCTGAGATAATAATAGAACAAAATCAGAACATCAGCAATTATATAAATATGCTACAATTGCCATATTCTTCATCCATACAAAAGCATATGCTTAATATGGTCTCAGGCATAATCACTGCCGAAGGTAATAAGAATGTTTCTGCTATCTATAGAAAGCTTACCTGCAACCGTGACAGGAGCTGCGGTTCCAGATTC
>CAZUGK010000263.1:0-3842 GCA_964619815.1 uncultured Clostridiaceae bacterium
TCATAAGGACATCCTTTCTAAGCATTAGAGCTTACTTAATACTTAATATATTTGTTCCGTAATAGCTTATTTCTCTTATACGGCATTGCTGCTCGGAACCTTCTCCTTTTTTGGGCTCTATACAAATAGCCAGATCATTATTTACAAGCTCGGGCAAGTACCTTCTAAGTCCGATCTCCCACTTTTCCCCATGGTAGTAATTGTCTAAAATCATAGTACCGTTAATATATGCTTTCGCTATATCTCCAATGTAGTCAATCACAATAAACACTTCATCAAAATCATTTAATCTTCCATTATTAACAGATATACTTGCTCTATCGGCACTTAAGGTTTTATAAGAAATTCCTGAAATCTCCTTCTGCTCAACATGAAAATTAAATGCTGCGAAGTCATCTTCCATGCCGGCAAAAACAGTTTCTTTTTCAATCGTAAGCCTGCCAATTTCAGGAGGATAAACCTTTAGTTTATAATCTCCGGTTCTGTTGTAAGATACCTTCAAGCCGTCACTATCATCCAGTATATTTAAATCAGATATAATCAATCTCTCTTTTCCGCCAATCTTGCATTTCCATGCTTTTAGGGCATCCTCTTTTGAAATTGTCTTAATCACTAGCTTTTGCCCCTGCTTTGAAGTCAACTGTATACTGTTTCCGCCATTGTTTTGCACTATTAATGTTGATTCGTCATATCTTTCTCCGACACTTTCATCAAAGGAAATACTGCCTAGCGTATTTAAATCAAACCCGAATTCCGCAGTTTTATTTCTATAGGGTGTAACCATTACCAAATATGTTTTGTCACAATCATTAATTGTTGTGAGAGGTTGGGCAGTGGCATACCGTATTTTTATACCTTTTAACTCAAGGTTAAACGGCAGTATCGCATATTCTTCCGCCGGTATATCAATACCTTTTCCTTTAGGGAAGTATATTTCTTCATCTTCCAGTTGTAAGGTAAATTTCTGATTTTCCTTATTCGTCATTACTGCATGATCCTGATAATTATTTATAAATAAATAACCCTTCCTGCCATCACTTCTCGCTGCGTATCTCAAAAAGGTTACATTGTCTTCGGTGATTGAATCATTATCTTCGGAAAGTGAAACAGCCAAAGGAGCCAAGTCATTTCCAAAGGTATTCAGAAACAATGATATTACCTTAATATGTCCGTTCATATCCCGTATCTGACCAAATTCTCCTATGGGTGCCTGAAAATCATAGGTCATTTCAGGACTTATATCATCTCCATAAAAGTAACTGCTCTTAGGAACAGGATTTATTCCTCCATGATACATGTAATAGTTTATGTAATTGCAGCCGCTCCCCAGCTTAACAGCCACCATGGCAGGAATGGCATTTGGCGGTACCAGAGGTCTCAATGCTTTTGACGTCATTATTCCCGAACCCATTTCAGTTATCGCATACACTGATTTGTTAAATATGTAATAAGGCCTAGATACTGAATGGGAAATCTTCCACGAATTTGTGAAAAGATAGTTCCATGTGGTTGACATTGCTGTTATATCGTCTCCCCATGTTGGAAAAGGATAGGCTCCCCCAGTTGGAATTGCTTCCTCATACCAATCAAATTCATTTATCATTCCAGTGAAAAAATAGATAGGGGCAAATAATCCAGCTTCATTTATATATTCTTTTAAAGTTATAAGATGTTCCGGTTCATATTCCAATTCATTTTCAATATATATTGCTATTATTGGTCCGCCATCCCGGTAACATAACCCCTCAAGTTGAATGGCGACATTTTGGATATATCTTTTTGCATAAAAAAGGTACCCGGGGTTATTGCTCCGAATTTTGAAAGGCTTTTGTACTAGCCACTCAGGAAGTCCGCCATTTCTTATCTCTGCATGAATATATGGACCGATTCTCAGGCAGAACATCATATTATGCTTGTGGCATAAAGATACAAATTCTCTTATATTATTATCTCCACTGAAGTCAAAAACATTTTCCTCTTCCTCATGTAGTATCCAGGCTACATAGGACGATATTGTATTAATACCGGACATTTTAAGCTTTAATATCTCCTGTTCCCAGTATTGATGAGATGTCCTGAAATAATGAAACTCAGCAGAATTTATAAAAATAGGGTTGTTATTTTTTTCAATGTAAAAATTGTTGCAGAGAATAGCTTCCCCATCAGGATTTGTATCTTTTAATTTGTTATAAACCTTTATTTCAGCACAATATCTGTTCTTAATGTTTAAAGTATTACTCATTCCGGCCCTCCAAATTCCGAACTCAAATAATCCCAAAACTTCTCTCAACAAGCTTATCTTCCTGTGCAGGTACTAACAGAATCGTTTGACCCGGCAACATGCTTATGCCCATCGAGTTATCATATACTTCAATGCCGCTTAATGGCCTGATGCCATCAGAAGAAATCCTATAGATATGAACAAAACAGACATCATCCCAATCTTCCGGCAGCTTCCATTGCTTATTATGATATCCTTCAGAACTATATGCCAATATCCGGCGATTTTCACTCCACAATACCGGAACAAACACGTTTTCTTTTTCACATATAATAAAATCTTTCTGTTTAATTACCCTGTCGGGTACTATTGAGCAAAGTCCGTCATCGTAACATACAATTTTGTTTATACCTTCATACCTGCAAGTTATTCTGTCAAAACTGTTTAAGTAATACCAAAGAGCAGTTCTCAAGCAGAAGTCTCTCATAAAGCCATTTTCCCAATTATCTCTTGAAAAGTGGCCTTCACCGTGCATATTTGTTCCAAATAGAAATTCGTGAGTCATGTCTCCGGGAAGATCAGAATTTACCTGTCCTCCGCAAAACAGCCTGGCCGGTCTCTCCCAATAGCCCTCTTCCGATTGGTTAAACCACCATGCCATCGGCATTAATCCTACCAGGTCATCTTCACCGGTTTCTCTGTATATAAATTCGCTGGTTACATCTATTCCTCTGTCTCTCCAGTAACGGAATATTTTTCTACGGTATTCCTGTTCCTCTTGTACCAATACATTATGTCCTTCGCTTGGTCTGCAGAAGAAAGCATCAATATGTATGGTCCCGGCCCTCTCAATTGGCAGCATTTCCAGAAGACTGTCTATTCTTTTAACTGCATATCCCTTTTCCCATTCATTCTTATAAAATACCTGATACGCAGTTTTTTCATTCCAGGTTCCAATATCTTTTAAGGAGCCGTCCTCCTTTTTTGATATCATATCATTTTGAATATATGTATCCCATAAAGGGCTGTCTTTATAGGCATCAGTCATATTAATGTGAAGGCTTACAGTAGTATTATATTTAAATGCCTCATCCATAAGCCATTTCAGGCTATCCTCGGCAGTTCTATCTTCTTCACGTTTAAGAGCAGTGTTCACCTCGGACCAGGATGGGTATTTATCATCATGACCGTTAAACTGCCATCCTACCAGATAGATTATTTTTGGAATTGATAGAGTTATAATATCTATCTTTTTAATTATCTCAAGAGCTCTTTCAAAGTTGCACAATACTGTTGACCCACCCTTTCCGTCCGGAAATGAAAGTCCCAGTTTCATAACCAAAGTCCTGGAATAATCATGGATGTATGGCCTCTCAGGTTGTTTTGTATGATTCCATTGATAAAACTCTCCAGATATATTCCTCCATTTTTCACCGGTGTTTAGTATTTGATCTTTAATCAATTTCTTTTCCTCCAAGTATTATTCAATTTCCTTTACAAATTTTTCATCATCATAAACTGGCTGAGTATAAAGCATTTTTCCTGATGAACTCATAGCCTCAATGCGTATATACATTTCGTTACCTTTTATTTCATAACTTGCACTTTCTGATTTTACTTC
>CAZUGK010000264.1:0-3822 GCA_964619815.1 uncultured Clostridiaceae bacterium
AACGTGTCCGGAGATAAACTTCTTACTGCTATTTCAAGCGGACAAGGACCTGATATCTTCACAAATGCATGGAACAACTGTGCTTCATGGAGCGAAAAAGGTGCGGTAATGGATCTGACAGAGCTTGCTGATAAAGACGCAGCATTTGATAGAAATGACTTTATTAAGGGAGCTATCGAAAGAGGAATATACAAAGGAAAGCTTTACGGAATACCATTCTCGGTATTTTCTTCAGAGATATACTATAATAAAGACCTTCTGGCAAAGGAAGGATATACAAAACCGCCAGAGACTATCGAAGAGCTTGTCGAAATGGCTATTAAGCTCACAAAATTCGATAGCAAGGGAAATATTATACAAGCGGGTTTTATACCTGACTTCCCATGGCTTGATAACTGCTTGTGGCCGGTAGCCTTCGGTGCCAAGTGGATAGATCCTGCAACAAACAAATTAACTTTTGATTCACCGGAGATGGCAGCAGCTTATCAGTGGCAGGTTGACTTGTATTCCAAATTAGGCTTCCAGAAGCTTATGAGGTTTAAAGGCGGACTTGGAAAGCTTGAAGGAGCGCAAGATCCGTTCATAACTGGAAAGCTTGCAATGCAGTTCAGCGGCGAATGGACATTTGGTACCATAGCACAGTACGCACCGGATATGAACTATGGTGTGGCACCAATCCCATATCCAAAGGATAATCCAGGTGTTAAAGGCGCCATGTTTGTAACTACAAATGTCTGGAACATCAATGCGAAAACCAAGGTTGACAAGAATGAAGTCTGGAAAGCCCTTTCAGCACTTACATCAAAGGAAAGCTATGTAGAGTATGCGAAGGGTAAGAGCGGTGCAGGACAAATGATGGCAAGAGCAACGGCATTAGATGCCATGCCTGAAACCGCAGATCCGAAGCTGAAGGAAGTCGGTCAAATGCTGAAAAACCCCAACTGTGACGGCTTCCCCATGCTTACATATGTGAATGAATACCTGACTGCAATCGGTGATAATATGCAATTGACACTTAACGGAAAACAAACCGTAGCAGAAGCACAGAAAAAGGTAATGGAAGCAATTCAGCCAATAGCAGACAAAAATCCAATTAATTAATAAAAACATGCCTGACCGGATTTCAGGAGAATGCTAGAAACTCCTGAATCCGGAAAGCATGAAAGAAATGCTAAAAACAACCGCAGATGCAGCGAAAAGCTGAAGCTGCGGTTTTAGAGGGGGACAAGGACAATATGAAGCAACAGAAAAAGTATTTTATCGTAGGACTTTTATTTGCAATGCCCTGGATAATAGGCTTTATTATTTTTTCACTGTATCCGATATGTGCGTCCTTTGGTTACAGCCTGTCGGAGTATAACGTCTTCCAGCCGCCGAAGTTTGTAGGCTTGGATAACTATAACACGCTTTTTCATGATTCGAAATTCTTTTTATCATTATATAATACATTATATATTTGTGTATTCAGTGTTCCGGCAAATATTCTTTTTTCATTGGCAATGGCACTGCTTTTAAGTTTGGAAGTAAAGGGTCAGCCTGTTTATAGGACCATTTATTATATACCGTCAGTTGTATCTGTCGTAGCAAGCTCCGTTTTATGGGTATGGGTTCTAAACCCCGAATATGGTGTACTGAACACCTTTTTGGGCTACCTGAATCTTCCGCAGCCTGTGTGGCTACAAGACCCTGTATTTACAAAGCCTTCAATGATTTTAATGGGATTATGGGGCAGCGGAGGCATGATGCTGATTTATCTGGCTGCAATTAAAGGGGTACCGCAGTCATTGTACGAAGCGGCGGATCTGGACGGCGCGGGTGCCTGGAAAAAGTTCAGGCATATAACAATTCCTGCCATATCTCCGGCGACCTTATATCAGCTTATCACAGGGCTGATTGCCGCCTTTCAATACTTTACACAGGCATATATATTCATCAGCGGTACGTCAAATGATACCGGTACAGGCAGCGGAGGTCCCCAGAACTCTTTGCTGTTCTATGCGGTATATCTGTATCATCAGGGCTTTACATTCCTGAATATGGGTATTGCATCCGCTATGGCCTGGCTGCTGTTTATACTCATCGTCATTGTGACCGTGATCATATTCAAAACATCGCTGAAATGGGTATATTACGGCGGAGAATAAAAACACTGGAGGATTTGGAATGGATAGGACAATAAAACTCTTTAAAAAGACCATATTACCACATATGATCTTGATATTTTTTGCATTAATATTTATATTGCCTTTAGTTTGGCAGATCTCCACATCACTTAAATTAGGAGCGGATGTTTTTAAAGTGCCTCCGAAATGGATCCCTGATCCTATCCGATGGTATAACTACGTTGATGCGGTAAAGAGAATGCCATTTCTCACATATATGAAAAATTCCTTGATCATAGCCGCTGTTCCCATAGTCGGACAGGTTATATCATCATCTATGGTTGCATATTCCATTACGAAGGTGGAATGGAAAGGAAAAAAGATAATTTTCCCGATTGTTCTGGCCACCATCATGCTTCCGATGCAGGTAACAATGATACCTGTATATACAATATGGGCAAAGGCATCGTTGATTAACACATTTGCTCCGTTTATTATACCTAGCTTATTCGGTGCAGCATATAACATATTCCTGCTAAGGCAGTTCTATATGACAATTCCGGATAGTTATGTGGAGTCCGCAAGAATAGACGGGTCAGGTGAACTGCGCATACTGTTCCAGATTATCATGCCGTTATCAAAACCAATTATAACAACGATTGCATTATTTACATTTATTGGCGGCTGGAACGATTTTCAGGGTCCGTTGATATACATGACAACCGGCAATATGTTTCCGCTGTCTATAGGACTTAATGCATTCCTCTATGAACATCATGCCGAATGGGAACTGCTGATGGCAGCTTCAACACTGTTTATGCTTCCTATGATTGTCTTGTTCTTTATAGGTCAAAAGCAGTTTATTAAGGGAATTGTAATGACAGGTTTCAAATAATAACAAAGAGGAGATTGATGAAATGTTAAATAAACGATTTAAAAAGTGTTTAGCCTCTTGTCTTAGTGCGATACTAACAGTTACCTGCTTGCTAAGCAGCGCTCCGATCGCACATGCAGCAGATCCAGAAGCCCAAACATTGGTCAACCTCGCAAATGGGATGAACTATACGACTGATTTTTATGTCTATTATCCCGACGGAGACCATAAAGATTTGGATTACTCCAAACTGACCGACGGCAACAAAGGCAGTACAGATTGGACTGACTCTCAGTATGTTGGCTTTAAAGCTATCGAATCTACACCAGAAGGCGATCATCAGAATACTGACAGATATTACGCAGTTGATTTTAATTTTGGTGAAGCGAAAGAAATCAACGGTCTGAATTTTTATGGATACTGTTTAACATCAAATTTCATTTATACTTCAAAAACCTACCAAATCCAGTATAAAGATTTAAATGGAGAATGGCAGACACTGTATACTTCTCCTAATCAAGGATATCCGGATGGTACATATACAGGAGGATATACAATCCCTGATGGAGGCACTGTAACCGCTACGGCAGTGCGTCTGAACGTATGGCCATGGAGTGCTTACCTCTTTCTAAGTGAAGTTGAGGTTATGGGTCTCGGAACAGCAACAAACGAACCCACTCCAGATCCTGATCCCTCCTTATACCCGAATATAGCAACCGGAATCAAATACACCTCTAACTGGACGGAGATGTATCCCGGATATGAAGATGCTTCCAAAACCCTTCTGACTGACGGTAACCAGGCAACTGCTGCTTTGAATGCAAACAGTGTCGGGTTCACCAACAA
>CAZUGK010000265.1:0-3798 GCA_964619815.1 uncultured Clostridiaceae bacterium
GAATAAATGAAATTTTCAGCGATTATAGAGTAGAGGGCAATATAAGTACAGCCACAGTAGAGGGTATGGTCTTAAAGAAAAAAAGTAAAATCCTTGAACTTAAAATCAGCTCAGATAAATATATTGAAATAAAAGGGATCGAAAGCCTTAATAAGTTTCTAAAGGAAAGGTTTTCATTAAATGATTCTGAAATTACTGTAGAATATGCTGAAGGTACAGATAAAAAGCCCATAAAGGAAGCTACTATGGATATTATCCGATCAATGGCAGATAGGCATCCGCTATTGAACTCGGTTATGAATAACACACATCTTGAAGTAGTTGATAATACAATAAATTTTAACTTTAAAATTGTAGCGTCCGATCTTTTAAAAGGTATGGGTTATGACATAAAGATAAGTAAGGCTATAAAAAATCTATATGGCACAGCATATAAAATAAATTTTGCTGATAATGTAAGTACTGAGGAATTGGAAAAACTTAAGGAGGCCGCTCGTGAAAAGGAAAAGCAGCTTGTCATAGAGCAGGCCAACGTTGTTGATTCTCCAAAGGAGGCTCCGCAGGTAAAGCTTGAAATAAAAGCAGAAACTGAAGAGAAGAAGGAGTATACACCTTTGATATTGGGTAGAAATGCCAATATTAAGGAACCTGTAATAAAAATTACCGAAATTGTACCGGATGAGGGAAGGGTAGCTATCAATGGTGAAATATCCAATATTGAGTCTAAGGAATTGAGAAGCGGAAAAACGTTGATTTCTTTTGATTTATATGACGGATCCAGTTCTATATCTTGTAAATCCTTCCTCAAGCCCGGTGAAGAGGGAGAAGTTTTATCCAGACTCAAAAAAGCAAAGGGTGTCAAGCTAGCCGGAAGTGCCAGCTATAGCAAATTTTCCGGAGAAACTGAGCTTATCGCCAACACCATTGTTGAAACAGAAGGCGTAAAAAAGGCCAAGAGAATGGATAATGCAGAGGTTAAAAGAGTAGAGCTCCACATGCATACACAAATGAGCCAGATGGATGCGATGACAAGTGCTACAGATTTAATTAAAAGGGCCATGAGCTGGGGAATGAAATCCATTGCTATTACCGATCATGGGGTGGTGCAGTCCTTTCCTGAGGCACACAAGCTGCTGGGAAGAGATAATCCCAACATGAAGGTGATTTACGGAGTGGAGGCTTATCTGGCGCCGGATAAAAAGCCCTCTGTAACAAATCCAAAAGGACAGAGCATTGATTGCACATACTGCGTGCTGGACTTGGAAACTACAGGCTTTTCGCCAATAACTGAAAAAATTACAGAAATAGGAATTATGAAGCTGAAGGCTGGAGAGGTCATTGATCAATTCAGCTGTTTTGTAAACCCTGAAAAGCCGATTCCGGCAAGGGTTGTAGAGGTTACAAATATAACTGATGAAATGGTGAAGGATGCAGAGACCATAGAAAAGGTGTTTCCTAAAATGCTGCAATTTATCGAAGGAAGCATTTTAGTAGCCCATAATGCAGATTTTGATGTGGGTTTCCTGAAGCATAATGCAAAGGTTTTGGGCTATGACTTCGACTTTACATATTTGGACACGCTGTCACTGGCTAAGGAGCTGTTTCCCGATTATAAAACCTATAAATTAGGAAGAATAGCCAAAAATCTGGGCATAAAGGTTGAAGTGGCTCATAGGGCTCTGGATGATGTGGATACTACAGTCAAGGTGTTTAATGTAATGCTGTCAACGCTTAAGGAAAGAGGCGTAAAAACTCTTGAAGATATAGACAAATATGGCTCCGATGAACAAGCCAAAAAGGAAGAGTACAAAAAGCTTAATACTTACCATGCCATAATATTGGCAAAGGATTATGTGGGTTTAAAGAATTTATACAAGCTGGTATCCTATTCTCACCTGGATTATTTTTATAAGAAACCAAGAATCTTAAAGAGTATCTATAAACAATACTCAGAAGGCTTGATCCTTGGAAGTGCCTGCAGTGAGGGCGAGCTTTACAAGGCAATATTGCTTGGAAAATCCGATGACGAAATCGAAGCTATTGCAAAAGACTACGACTATCTGGAAATCCAGCCTTTGGATAATAATGCATATTTGGTTAGGAAAGGTGAGGTTCCTGACAGGGAATATTTAAAGGAAATCAACAGAAAAATTGTTGCTCTTGGAGAAAGTCTGAATAAGCCTGTAGTTGCTACGGGAGATGTTCACTTCATGGATCCTGAGGATGAAATATACAGGCGTATACTTGAAGCCGGCCAGGGATATGATGATGCAGATAACCAAGCTCCTTTATATTTAAAAACCACCGAGGAGATGCTTGACGAATTTTCCTATTTAGGTTATGAAAAGGCACATGAGGTGGTAGTTACAAACCCTAATAAGATATCTGATATGTGTGAGCAGATCAGCCCGATTTCACCTGAAAAATGTCCTCCTCACATTGAGGGCTGTGAGCAGACTATCAAGGATATTACTTATGAGAAGGCTCGTGAATTGTATGGAGACTCGTTACCGGAAATCGTTCAGCAGAGGCTTGATAGAGAGCTTGATTCTATTATAAAAAACGGCTTCTCTGTAATGTATATCATTGCTCAGAAGTTGGTTTGGAAATCTAATGAGGATGGCTATCTGGTAGGCTCCAGAGGTTCTGTCGGTTCCTCTGTGGTAGCGTATATGACAGGTATTACCGAAGTAAATGCACTGCCGCCTCATTACAGGTGCCCCGGCTGCAAATATTCAGATTTCACCGACTATGGCTTTAATAACGGTTTTGACTTGCCTGACAAGAATTGTCCTGTCTGCGGGGAAAAGCTTGACAAGGATGGAATTGACATCCCATTTGAGACCTTTCTGGGCTTCAACGGAGATAAGGAACCTGATATAGACTTAAACTTTTCAGGAGAATATCAGGCAAGGGCACATAAATATACCGAAGTTATATTTGGAAAGGGTACAACCTTTAAGGCTGGAACTGTTGGTACTATAGCAGACAAAACAGCCTTTGGATACGTGAAAAAGTATTTTGAGGAGAGGAATATCCACGTAAGCAAAGCAGAGATTACCAGAATTGCAAAAGGCTGTACGGGTATAAAGCGAACTACAGGACAGCACCCCGGCGGGATAATAGTTGTACCCAAGGGTCGGGAAATATTTGAATTCTGCCCGGTACAGCATCCGGCGGATGATTCTGATTCAGATATTATAACAACACACTTTGACTATCACTCAATCGACCAGAACCTGTTGAAGCTGGATATACTGGGTCATGATGACCCTACAATGATCAGAATGCTTCAGGATATTACCGGAGTGGACCCTAAAACCATACCGATGGATGATAAGGAGACTATGTCTTTATTTTCATCTACAGAAGCTCTGGGTGTAACCCCTCAGCAGATAAACTCCAAGGTAGGAACCTTCGGGGTTCCGGAATTTGGAACCAAGTTTGTACGAGGAATGCTTTTGGATACAATGCCAAAGCAATTTACAGATCTGATATGTATATCGGGACTTTCGCATGGTACCGATGTGTGGCTTGGAAATGCAAAGGACCTGATTGATGCAGGGACAGTAACACTAAGCGAGGCAGTATGTACAAGAGATGATATTATGGTTTATTTGATGAAAAAAGGTCTACCACCGAATACAGCCTTTAAGATTATGGAGACGGTACGTAAGGGAAAAGCGTTGAAGGAACCAAAGTGGCCTGAATATGAAGCATTAATGAGGGAGCATAAAGTACCTGAATGGTATATAGAGTCCTGTAAAAAGATAAAATACATGTTCCCTAAGGCACATG
>CAZUGK010000266.1:0-3779 GCA_964619815.1 uncultured Clostridiaceae bacterium
TCCCTTAGTCTTCTATTACAATAAAACGTAAAAAATCCATAAAAATATAGGCAGTATAAATAATAAACCATACTAATATTAAGCCGTAATAAAACAAATGTCAACCTTTCTCGATAAACAAATTGAGCAATGCATATATTTTTGCAATACATTCAAGTCCAATATTACTTTTCATATGCATAAATGAGCAGCAGCCTTCATTATGAACCCTCCTGCTCATTTATGCTATTACTCCAACTTTTCAAGCTCCTCCACCATCTTATGGTGCTTCTTGGGTGATTGTCCGTACATTTTCTTGTACGCCCTTACAAAGCTTGAATAATCTCCAAAACCGCATTCAGTGCAAGCCTCAGTTATGGATCTGCCAGACTTTATTAGTGTATTGGCCATCATCAGCCGCTTCTGAAGAATATAGCTGTGAATAGTATAACCCGTCTGACTCTTAAACTTATGCATCAAATGATACTTACTCATATAAAATTTTGAAGCAAGTTCTTCTATTGACATATCCTCACCAAGATTTTCATTAATATGCCTTATGACTTCTCCAATACTTTCATTATATTCTCCATCTGCCTCATGTTTTATAGTTTCAGGCATAAGGTACAGCCTGTTGAGATATACAATAAACTGCAGAAATAATGAATTCCTGAGGATCTGGCTGCCGAAAGCATCACTTGAGCATTCCCCTTCAAGCTGCGAAAGAATGTATTTCGCCTGCCTTAGAAGTTCAGGATTCAATCTTAATATGTTATGTTTTTCTTTTGAAGCTATATCAAAGCAAGTCATCAAATTGCTTTCGGGATTGTTATGCTTAAGCAAAAAATTCGAATTGACCCAAATAATAATTCTCTCGTAAGTCCCTGAAGAACCAATTATTGCCTTATGTATCTCGCTGCTGCTCACGAGAAGTATGTCCCAGGGCTTAAGCTTATAAGCCTTTCCTTCTATCAGATATGTGACATTTCCTGATATGAAAACGATTATTTTATTAAAATCATGAAAGTGGAGCTCAAACTCCATACTTTTTTTATCTTTCAAATGAAAGAACTGGAAGTCTTTGTTCAGATATCCGCGTTTGCTGCCGGATATTGCAATATCATCTTTCATCTTCAACCTCCTTAAAGTTTGTACAGGCGATTCATGAATCATCCCTACTCACATCACGTGTCCCGTATCTCACACCTGGAGAAAACTCTGTTTTCTCCATAGTATAGCAGTTTTTGCAAGTTTTCAAGCATTCTTAGCAATATTTCTAGTAAAAATTTCGAATATAATATTGTTGAGCGTATGAGAATACATATGTCTCAAATATTGGAACGGAGGTATCGATATGCGTATTGACGGTGTCTGGCTTCCTATAATTACTCCCTTTCTAGAAGACAAGGTTGACTTCAAATCCTACAAAAAAATGATTGAATTCTATATAGGCAAGGGGGTTACAGGTATCATTCCTCTTGGAACGACAGGAGAAAGCCCTACGGTCAGTGAAGAGGAGTTCGAAGAAATTGTTGAAAGAACCATGGAATATGTGAATGGGCACGTGCCCGTAATTGTCGGAGTAGGCGGAAATAATACGAGAAAGGTTAAAGAAAAACTTAAAACCGTTGAAAAATACAAAGTTAACGGTATCCTCTCCGTAAGCCCCTATTACAACAGGCCTGACCAGCGGGGAATTTATGAACATAATATTCCCTACAGAACAGGAAGAAACATTGAAAATGAAACAATTTTCAGGCTCGCAGAGTTAAAAAATATTGTAGGCATCAAGGATGCAAGCGGAGATATAAAGCAAAGCCTTTCTCTGCTGCTTAACGCCCCTCCCGATTTCTCAATAATGACCGGAGAAGATATTTTCTTCTATATTACTCTTTTATACGGCGGTCAGGGCGGCATCCTGGCATCCTCCCACGTGGAAACCGAAAGGTTCATTGAGGTATACAACAGAGTAAAAGGAAATGACCATCAGGGTGCCTATGAAATATGGAAGAAGCTTGCAGAGCTTATTCCTCTGCTATTTGAAGAACCAAATCCTTCACCGGTTAAATACTGTCTGAAGAAAATGGGGCTTATAGAATCCCCGGAGCTCAGGCTCCCATTAATGACTATTTCAGAAAAGCTTCAGAAAAAACTGGATAATTATCTGTAAAACTTGGAGGTATTATTGTGAATAAAAAACTGAGAGCAGGAATTCTAGGAGGAACGGGCTTTGTCGGACAGCGTCTTGTAACGCTGCTTCATGACCACCCGTGTTTCGAAATAAAGGTTATAGCTGCAAGTGAGAGGTCGGCAGGTAAAAGCTATAGTGAGGCTGTACAAGGCAAGTGGAAGCTTGAAGAGCCTATTCCTGACAGCGTAAAGGCAATGGCGGTTAAAAACCTGCATAATGTTGATGAAATAAGCAACGAAGTGGATTTTGTGTTTTGTGCTGTTGACATGCCGGCAAGTGAAATAAGAGAAATTGAGGAACGGTATGCGAAAACTGAAACTCCGGTGATTTCAAACAACTCAGCTCACCGCCTGACGAATGATATCCCGGTTGTCATACCGGAGGTTAATCCCGAGCATCTGGCTATAATAGAAAAGCAGAAGCAGCGTCTTGGAACCAGTAGAGGCTTTATAGTAGCAAAACCCAACTGCTCAATTCAAAGCTATGTTCCTGCTATAAATGCTCTTATGGACTTCAAGCCCTCGTTAATATCAGTTTGTACCTATCAGGCTATTTCAGGCAGTGGAAAAACCTTTGCCGACTGGCCGGAGATGATAGATAATGTAATCCCATTTATATCCGGAGAAGAGGAAAAAAGCGAGCAGGAGCCTCTAAAGGTATGGGGCAGGATAGAAGACAATAAAATAATCAAGGCCAGCGAACCAATAATAACAGCACAATGCATAAGAGTGCCTGCAGCAGAAGGTCACCTGGCAGCAGTATCAGTCTCCTTCAAGCATAAGCCGACTATGGAGACTATATTTGAACGCTGGAAAAACTACAAGGGCAAGCCTCAAATACTGAAACTGCCTAGCGCTCCAAAGCAGTTCCTTACTTACTTCAGTGAGGACAACAGGCCGCAGACCAAGCTGGACAGAGATGTTGAAAAAGGAATGGGCATTACACTGGGAAGGCTTAGGGAGGACAGCATATTTGACTATAAATTCGTGTGCCTGTCTCACAACACTTTAAGAGGAGCAGCCGGAGGCTCGGTATTGACTGCAGAACTGCTTACCGCTGAAGGGTATATGGTATCAAAGTAAACTGAAAATTAGCATTGCTAAAACTGCCGTTTTGAACGGCAGTTTTATTTTGTCAGGATTCCTGTCGTAAATAACTGAACATTAGGTTTTTGTAGCAATATCGATTAGAAATTGTTCAAATAAGATATATGAAAATGCTATGCGACAGCGCATTATTACCTACTTTGCATTCAGTTTTATCTATAATTATTGTACAGCCTATGAAGGCAGATAAGATAAATGTGAAAAGAGGAAAGCTGTATGAAAAATTCAATTCCACGAATCATACCTTGCATTATTATATGTCTTGCTTTGATATCTTCTGATGCTCTTCAGCTATTCGCAGGTTATCAGACAACTACGTCCCCACCATTCCATCAAGTTGACTTAATTGAAAGCAAGAATGCAAATGGTGAGTACGTGATTTCTGTGCTGACAGAAGATAAATGGCAGGAAGCAGGAAGGCTAGGGTTTGATATGTTTCCTGGAGAGAAGACCCTTGACTTGTCAGGTATCCTGCCAGAATACTGCTCTGTTTGCGTCAGAAT
>CAZUGK010000267.1:0-3760 GCA_964619815.1 uncultured Clostridiaceae bacterium
ACCCCCATATAGGACTTTTATATTTCAGTGCCCTATATAGGGGTAGCATATCAGAGGATGCAGCTAATTTAAAGTTATTTATTTATTTTAAGTTGTTCATTTCGCTCTGCATCTAGTGTTGGATGCAGCTTCTTTTCTACTAAAAGGAAAACTCCTCCAAGTACACCTACCAACGCCATAAATATTATCGATTGAACTCCTACAGTGTAATAACCTATACTAATGCCAATCACGAAGAGCAATAACCACCACAAAAACTCCAACATATATTCAGGCCTCCTCTTCAATAAATTCCAGCTTTACATACTAAATAAATCTATATTCATTTCAATTAATGAATTGCTTTCTTTTTAAATGAACCACCCATTACATCATGCACATCATTTATTGTGACAAACGCACTTTCATCTATTTCTTTAACCAATGATTTAAATTTTGAAATTTCCAATCGAGTAATCACCGTATATAAAATATGCTTTTTTTCTCCACTAAATCCGCCTTCACCATGTAACACAGTTACGCCCCTGCCTAGGCGTGCCATGAGAGCATCTGAAATAGCATCCGACTGGTCGGACACAATAATAGCTGCTTTTGATTCATCTAAGCCTTCAATCGTTATATCTATTACCTTTGAAGCAATAAAATAGGTAACTAAGGAATACATTGCTTTATCCCAGCCAAACACAAGACCGGCAAATGAAAGAATAAACAGATTCATTACCAAAATAATCTCACCCACCGAAAAACTCGTACGCTTGTCCAATAAAATAGCTACTATTTCGGTGCCATCCAGTGACCCTCCATAACGAACTATGAGACCCACCCCAACTCCCAGGATAATGCCCCCAAAAACCGCTGCCAGAAATAAATCATTTGTCAGTCCGGGAATTGGCAGAAAAACATTGGACCAATAGGATAGAGATACTATAGAAAATAAAGTTGCAAGAGTAAATGTCTTGCCGATTTGTTTATACCCTAGATATATGAAAGGTATGTTTACAGCAATCAAAAACAATCCTAATGGCAGTCCTGTCAAGTGGCTTGCCATAATGGCGATACCAACTACACCACCATCAATGACATTATTAGGTACTAAAAAGATTTCCAGACCAACTGCATAAATTATGGATCCAATAAATAAGATAACGTACCGTTTTACTTGTGATAAAATGTTTCTTTTTTGTGTCATACAAAAACCTCTCTTTATATATATTTTTTATTCTAACCTTTTTAAGTCCCCCCTATTTTGGGATTCTAGCTTACGCCATATAAGTTCGTAACCCAGTACATCGGCAATTCTTAGTAGTTTCCAGACCGGCAATGTCCCATGTTTTAACTGCCGGGTAATATTGGGCGCGTTATCATGAGTACCATATCTTTCATTCAATCGACGTACAACGTCTGTCACATTTGAACCAGCGCCGGCAATATATTTTTTAATTTCAAATTCTATGTCTCTAGCTTCGTCTTCCGGAATCGCTTCACTTTTTGGCATGTTATCATCCTCCGTAAACTAAGATTATCATATATTATCTTCTATGTAAATAAATTATCTAACATAATAATCACCTAAACATAGCTTAATCAATCCAGCAATACAACATACCCTAGTTTTTAACAAAAAAAGTCGCCCACCAGGACGACCCGGCAGGCGGCTTCAAATTCTCACTATCCTGTTGTAGTTGTTGTTGCAGTAGTTGTTACGGCAGTAGTTGTAGCTGTAGAACTTAATATAGACGGAGGAAGATTAGAAAAGAAGTTTTGTGCAATCTGCTGAATATCCAGCGGTAGCCCTAAATTTGTAAAGTTATTTAATGCCGCAGCTTGTAAAGACTGCAGAAGACTCGGATCAATAGTAATAACAGGTGTTGTTGAGGCTAGCGTAGTTGTTGGAGTTTGCGTAGTTGGGGTCGTTGGAGTCGTTGGCACAATTGAATTAGAGACCACAACATTCGTAGCATTAGCTGGATTCATTAAAATAGGTAGGTTGTTATATACAAATACTACTAATATGTCATGAAAATCGGGTTTTACGGGCATCACAGACCACTCCCATTTCATTAATGGTACTTCAATATATTAACTTACTATATAAAAAATTACACGTAATCAGTGCCCTGGTCTGTCCTATTTTCACGTTGCAGATGCTTACTTATACCATAACCTTTCCAATTCCACCATTTTAGTTTTATACAAACCGACACTAGAATCGTTCTGTCATTTCGCTATTACAATACGATTCGCGGCTTCCCATGTAATTTTTTCTTTTAGAACTTCAGCTTCTTCTTTTATGGCAATATCAATTGCCAAAATATCATTAACAAAAAGTTGGTCCTGAATGGAAGCAAGATTAATTTCTACTGTTACCAAAGCAGAATATATGCCGGCGTAAGCAAGTAAGCCACAGGCGAAGGACTCACTGACCGCATTCGGATTGCCGTGTTGAATCACCTCAATCGCAAATTTCATGACCTGAAGGCACTTCTGTCCAACGGAAAGTGAAAATCTTGCTGCTTCCTTAGTTGCCTCTTCAACTGCTTGCTTTCTGCTATTACATTCAGTTTCGGTACTCTTGGGGAGCTTGTAAGCGTTAACAATACCTAAATAGGAATTACCATCGCCATCAATACCGCGTAACAATTCCTCTTTTAACCTCATGCCTTCTTGTTTAAATGTAGCAATAGACCCTTGCGCATCTTTAAATTTCTCTTTTCCTTCGGTTAAACTGCAAACCATTAAACCCAATCCTGCTCCTAATGCGCCTGCTAAAGCGGCCACCCCGCCGCCTCCTGGCATTGGCGAATCTGAAGCAAGATCATCGACAAAATCAGTTATGCTCTTATTAACTAACATTGCGTTTCACTCCCTGATTTTGAATTATTAGACGGCTACAGGAGTTGAACCGTCTGATATATAGTATATCTTGAGGTGCCGGCATTTGCGCATAATATGATGTGATTGGCTGCTTCGTACTTTAGCGGCAATCATTCTTCCCTTAATTTTACATTACTACGTAATTTCTCCAGATTACTCACTTTTCCTGTCCCGTAATTCAAAAAATGATACAAAATGTATTTAATATAAACTTATATTCCTACTATACAGACGAGGATCCTCCTCGAAATTTCGTGTACGCAAAATGCAGCCCCCCATAATGAAAAGGCGCCTAAACCTGAGTAGTCTAGGCGAACATAATACAGGAGGACACGAATTTATTTATACGGCTGTGTATCTAAAAGTTCAGATATCGTAACAAAGGTATATCCCTGTGCCTTTAGACCATCAATTATCTCCGACAATGCCTGAACGCTCCCACCTATTTTCGGATTAGTACCATTATGCTGTAATACAATGTAGCCATTTTGTATATGGGGCAGTATTCTTGATTTTATCGTTTCAGCATCCAATCCCGTCCAGTCTTTCGTATCAAGTGACCATAAAATAATAATTCGACCTTTGGAATAAACCGCATCATCTACGATAGCACTATGAAAACCAAAAGGCGGCCGCACAAATATAGGTTCCTTGCCAATTACTTTTTGTATCTCTAATGCACAGTTATCTATTTCTTGTTCAATATGCTCTGCATCCAGTTTTGTCAAATCGCGGTGACTAAACGTGTGATTTCCAATAACGTGTCCCTCTTCATCCATCCTTTGTAATATATCGGGGTGTTGCTGCACTTGCTGCCCAATAACAAAAAAGGTTGCTTTAACATTCTTTGTTTTCAAGATATCTAGAATTTTAGGAGTCCAATTAC
>CAZUGK010000268.1:0-3750 GCA_964619815.1 uncultured Clostridiaceae bacterium
ATATTCTCCCATCGAAAAATGTTTACTCATCTAATACCACCTATCCTTTCAAGCCTGTGGATGCAATACCCTGCACAAAGTATTTCTGTGCAAATAGGAATACAACAACAACAGGTATTATCATCAGTACCGCCCCCGCACAGATCAGCTCCATATTCGTAAGATACTGCCCACGTATGTATAAAAGCCCCAAGGCTAGTGTATATTTTTCTTTTGATGTAATATATATCAATGGCTTTAATATATCTCCCCATGCCCCCATGAATTCGAATATGCCCAATGTAGCCATAACCGGAGTTGTGAGGGGCAGATAGATGCTCCTGTAGATTCTGAATGGGTTGCAGCCATCTATTGTCGCACTCTCATATAATTCTCCAGGTAAGCTTTTAAAAAACTGCCTGAAGAGGAATATGCCGAAAGCAGAACCGAGGTAGGCTGGCAATATGAGCGGTACGTATGTGTCAAGGAGTCCAAGCTTTCTCCATATGAAATAGATGGGAATCATCAGCGCCTGATATGGCATTATCATTGTAGCCAGGGCTGCAAAAAATACCTGCCCTTGTCCCTTGAATTTCATCTTGGAAAGTCCGAATCCTGCAAATGACCCCGATAATATTGAACCAATAACGATAAGTACGGTTATGACAAAGCTGTTCATGGTATATATGAAGAATTCTATCTGCTTCCACACTTTTGCATAGTTCGACCAGAATACCGGATCCGGTATGAACTGCGGCGGAACCTGCATTACAGCTCCTCCCCCCTTTAGTGAGGTTGAAAGGGTCCATAGGAACGGTCCTATCATCAGTAAGGCACCTATGCTGAGTACCAGGTATACTACAAATTTAAGCATCAAGCTACTTTTGATATCCTTATTCATAATGTACCCACCTCTTTTCCAGCTTGTTCTGTACTAGGCTTAGAAGAGCAACTACTATGAATAGGAACCATGCCATTGTGGATGCATATCCCATCTTGCTGAATTGGAAAGCGGTATCATACAACATCAGATTAATGCAGTTCACATCGTCAGGGATAACTCTTGGACCTCCCGTGGTAAGCAGCACAAGAAATGAGTCAAATACCTGGAACGCGCCTATTGTAGATAGTATTACAATCATGAAGGTAGTGGGTGAAATCAAGGGAACTATTATTTTGGCGAAACAGTCCCACCTGCTGGCCCCATCGATTCTACTAGCTTCAAGAATCTCGTTCGTTATGTTCTGCATTCCGGCAAGGTATATTACCATGGAATATCCCACACTTTTCCAGACGTTTACCAGTGCTATGCTGGCAATTACTACCCACCATTTTGTACTATAGAGCCATTCAAATGGTCCTACACCGATTAACCCCAACAGCGAGTTGAGCACTCCAACCTCGGGGTTAAATATCCATACCCATATCAGTCCTGCTCCTACCCACGGCGTGATTACTGGAAAGAAATATAATGTACGAAGAAGCTTGGCCCCCGTAGTTATTTCATTCAATGCATATGCAAAAAGTAAAGCAAGTATTGTCTGCAGCGGCACGAAAATCAAGGCAAGCACTGCTGTGTTACGCACGGCTTTCCAGAATGGTACGCTTTGTAAAATTTCGGTCCAATTTTCCAACCCTATGAATTTGGGAGGGTTGAACAAATCATAGTCTGTAAGAGTGAAATAGAATGATAACAATAAAGGTCCAACAAAAAAAATCAATAAACTTAAAACATATGGTGTTACGAAAAACCAACCCCAGGCTTGTTGCCGTTTCATTTACTTCCTCCTATTCTACACTTGCCAATCCTTAAGGTGAAATCTATTGCCAGATTCCACCTTAAGTTCAACTAAATTACGCAAAAATCTACTTTGCTGAATCAAGCACCTTCTGCACAGCTTCAGAGGCTTTCTTACCTGCATCCTCTGCAGTAACCTTACCATCATACAGGTCAAACATTACCTTCTGTGCTTCTCCAACCCATTCTCCCCAAGTAGGGTTATCACATAAGGTCTGTCCCCCCTCTGCCATTCCATCAGTATATGCTTTCATATTGACAGGTTTAGCAGAACTTTTTTCTACCTCAGCCAACCCTGTAAGTTTAATCGGGAATCCAGCAGGTGTCTTTTGTCCAAAAATCTTTTGGGCATCATCTCCCAGCCAGTATGCAAGCCAAGCCCATGCTGCATCCTGTACTGTCTTATCTGTTTTCGAATATATTGCCCAGTTATTTGCAACCGTAGGTACAACACGGTTTCCATCCCACCCCTTAGGCATCATTACAACATCCCAGTCCAACTCAGGAAATTTTCCGTTTATAACTCCATTACTGCCTGCTTGAATAAAATACATCGCTCCTTTTCCACTTCCAAAGAAAGCCCAATCACCACCGGATGCTTGTGTCGCTGCTCTAGTAGGCGAAATCCTCAATTCATTGGCAAGTGAAGCAAATTTCTTAAGTCCTTCAATTGATTTTGGATCATCAAACATAGCTTTTGTAAGTGTACTATCTAAAACCTGACCTCCTGTTGATTTTATAAATGGGAACCACCCTTGCGTTATGTTGTATCCGACTACTAAACCATATATGTCAGTCTTTCCATCACCATTTGTATCTTTAGTCAATTTCTTTGCCGCATCAAATATATCTTGATAGGTCCAATCTTTTGTTGGAAGACTAACATTAGCTTCAGTGAAGATTTTCTTATTATACGCTAAGGCAATGGGATTAACCCCATGAGGAATTCCCCATATTTTCCCACTTCCATCCTTACCCGAAAATAGAAGTTGAGTATATTCATCACTTTTTATATCTCTATTTATGTACTCAGTAAGATCAACGCAGGCCCCTTTTGCAGCAAATCCAGCAATAACACCTGCCTCCTGCCAGAAAGTATCTGGTGGATTACCTGCAGCTATCTCTGTCACAAGCTTTGTTGCAAAATCCCCCCAGGGAGCCTCTTCGATGGATACTTCTACATTTGGATTTTTGGCAATAAAGCCGTCGACTATTTCTTTAGGTGTAAGTTCATAACCATGGGGCAAACCGATTTTTAATTTTACCTTTTCCTTCGGCGTCTCTGCCTTCATGGTTTCCTCTGCTTTTGTCCCTGTGCTGGTTCCTTTTGCAGTGTCTCCACCTTTTGAATCACCACAAGCTACACTTGAAAACACCAGAGTCAGAATCAATAATACGATTGCTAGCTTTTTCATTTTAACACACTCCTTTAATTAGTAGTATAAAATAATGTTGCTTTATCAAAAACCCCTCTCCTCTATACAGATATCTAGTTTGGGCCCAAAAACTATACTCTTTGGAGGGTAGAGATCTTTTTCCAAACCTCACTTCCCCCAATTATCTTTCTGGCCTGCTGCCACCTCACTTTGAGAATTAGTCAGCTCAGATGGAAGAGTCCCCTCCATCAGATCTTTTATGGAAACAGGGCAATTATTAGCTATAGAATAATTTGCTGCGGTACCGATCAGTATAGACATAGCACCTGCATGACTTCCTGCCATAACACCTCTCGTATCAACACGATCAGGCAGAAACAGCATATCTCTCAAGCGGTCATCCCCTCCACCATGTCCTCCATTATCCCTATCGACGTAAAAAGTTTGTACACCTCCATAAAGCGGGTAAACCCTAATTTCGTCCTTAAACAACTCAACATCACTTTCATTGCCCTGGGCAAACCTCCAATCAACTGCTTTCCGGCATTCTGCCGATTCTCTTTGCGCATAGTTTGGAGTCTCGTTCAATACAAAAGC
>CAZUGK010000269.1:0-3403 GCA_964619815.1 uncultured Clostridiaceae bacterium
ACAACACCAGTCCCAGGGCAATAAAAATGTTTTTGATCCCCGGTTCCAGCACCACGGTCAGCAACACGACAATTAAAAAGGGCGGCACACACCAAAAAATATCAACCAAACCCATCAGCAGGCGGTCAGCCAGACCGCCCATGAGCCCCGAGACGCTGCCCACCAGAAAACCTATGACGATATTGAGCAGGGTGGCAAAGAAGGCAATTGTTAGTGAAACCCTGGTTCCATAGATAATCCTGGCCAGCAGATCCCGGCCCAGGTAGTCTGTTCCCAGCCAGTGAGCGGCGCCGGGACCGGCATTGGTTTGCAGCAGGTCCTGGCTGTTGGGTTCAAAGGGAAAAAAGAGCGTACCCACGGTGGATACGGCCGCATATAAAACGATTAAGAGCAAGCAGGCCATTACCAGCCTGTTTTTTAAAGCCCTGATAAGCATCATCCCACCCCGTCCCTCACCCGGCTGCGGGGGTTGATTAGATAAATCAGGACATCTGCCACAAATGTTGACACCAAAAGGACCAGGGTGTAGAAAATGGTTACCCCTGCCACCAGGTTATAGTCCCGGTTGCCCACGGACGTAATGTAATACTGGCCAAGACCAGGCAGGGCAAATATTTTTTCGACAATAAAGCTTCCTGTGAGAAGAGTGGCAGCCAAAGGGCTTAAGTAATGGACAACCCCGGACAGGGCATTGGGCAGGGCGTGCCGTATAAGTATCGATGCGGCATTTAGCCCCCTGGCCCTGGCGGCGACAATATAGTCCCGTCCCAGAACTTCAATCATTTCCGTCCTTACCAGGCGTACGATAATAGCGGCTGGAAAGACTGAGAGAGTAAGCACCGGCAGCACCAAACCAATGGGGCTGGTTAACATGGCTGCCGGCAGGATACGCAGTTTTAGTGCAAAAAGATAAATTAGACCGGCGCCAATCGCAAAATTCGGTACAGACATTCCCAGAGTCGACAACACCAGAACCAGGCGGTCCGGCCATCTACCCTTAAATGCCGCTGAGGCGGCACCCAGGCTAAGACCCACAGCGCTGGCCAGAAACAGGGCTAAAAGACCCACCGTTGCCGAAACGGGGAATGATTCCTTGATAATGTCATTGACAGAGCGCCCTGGATATTTAAGTGAAGGGCCCAGGTCAAACCTGATCAAATTGTAAAGGTAACCGGTATACTGGGTAACCAGGGGCTGGTCCAACCCGTACCTGACCAGTATATTTTCCCTGATTTCAGGCGGTAGCCGCCTGTCTATGAAAGGGTCCCCGGGCAGTAGGCGCATTAAGAAGAAAGTGAGAGTCACCACAACAAACATGACTCCCAGGTTAAAAGCGACTCTTTTTAAAATATAGCGGGCCATCTAATTAACAAAGGCCCATTTAAAATCCGCGAAAAAGGCAAAACTGGGGTGAATGACATCCCGGATGTTGTCTTTTTCCAGATAGGGGTTGGAATAGTAGTAAACAGGCATAACCGGCTGCTCGCTCATAAGGATTTTTTCCGCCCGGAACAACGCATCCATACGGGCACTTGTATCTTTGATGGCTCTGGCCTCTGCCAGCAACCCGTCATATTCTTCGTTGCTCCAACCAGACTGGTTGTTGGAGCCGTCTTTCACCCACATATCCAGGAAGGTCATGGGGTCGTTGTAGTCGGCATTCCAGCCCACCCTGGCCACCTGGAAACCGCCATCAAAGAGGGTTTGGTAAAATACTTTGTATTCCTGCTCAGTAATCTCTGATGTGACACCCAGGTTCTCCTGCCACATACCGGTAATGGCTTCGGCTACAGCACGGTGGTTCTGGTTGTTGGTGACAAGAAGCTGTACCCTGGGAAAACCGCGTCCTTCCGGGTAACCTGCTTCTGCCAGGAGTTTTTTGGCTTCGGCCGGGTTGAAGCCGGCAACCAGCTTTTCACCCAGGCTTCTGAATTCCTGGTCTTGGGCGGGGCCGTTGACACCAGGAGGGACAAAGGCATAGGCAGCTTTTTCCCCGCCCATAGTCACTTTGCTGACCAGCGCCTCGCGGTCAATGGCCATTGAGAGCGCCTGGCGCACCCTTACATCGTTATAAGGAGGCAGGCTGGTATTAAACATGTAAAATTCATTGGAGAGATCCGGGCTCATCTTGAGCAGGTTGCCCTTGGACAGCCGCTCCACCTCGCGGTAGGGCGGGGTCTCGGCTATATCTATTTGACCGCTTTCAAAAAGGGCGAGCTCAGTATTGGCATCATCCACCAGGGTAATAACCAGGCTTTTAAGCTTAACGCTGTCTTTATCCCAGTAACTTTCATTTTTCTCAAGTAAAAATTGCTTATTGTGTTCCCAGGCGGTCATTTTGAAAGGCCCGTTGCCAGCAAAGGTAGCGGGATTTTGAGCCCAGCCGGCGCTGTCTTGCTCAACGGCCTTTTTGTTTACGGGAAACAGGGTGGGAAATGCAGTCAATGACAGGAAATAAGGAACAGGCTCCTTTAGGGTGACGATTAATTTGTCTTTTCCCTCGGCGCGGACCCCAACTTCAGCCGGATCTGTGATTTCACCGGCGTTAAAGGCTTCCCCGTTAACCAGGTAATAAAGCTGATAAGCATAAGGTGAAGCGGTTTCGGGAGCCAGCACACGCCGCCAGGAGTAGACAAAGTCCTCTGCTGTAAGCGGTTCACCATTAGTCCATGTGGACTCTCGCAAAGTAAAGGTATAAGTCCGGCCGTCCTCTGAAACCTCCCAGCTCTTGGCTATGCCAGGGGATGGCTTGCCGTCGCGATCCATGCGCACCAGCCCTTCCAACAGGGCATTTTCCAAAGTTTGCTCGGTAACTCCGGAAGACAGGGCCGGATCAAGTGTGTCCGGTTCAGCTCCGATATTGTACCTGATAGTTTGCTCCGCAGGCTGGCTTGTGGTAGGTTGCGAAGGGGAGCATCCGGCAGCCAGGACAACAATGCAAATATAGAGAAGTATTTTAATAAGCCTGTTCAAAACTGCGACCTCCTGTATATACTGCATCTTTTTTAATGCTTGGTTATTTCTCCATATTTTCGATCATTTCCTTCCCAAGAAGAAATAATTTTTTAAAAAGTTGTCACTTAGGAAGGGATTTACTCATTTTAACAGAAATATTCACCTCGACCCACGGAAAAAGGAAGTAACATGAAATGTCAGTATCAATTAGTTCTACCAAAAAAATCAAGCGTTTAAGATCTATAAATGCTGCTGGAGTATATCAGCTAATCGTCAACCTCGTAGGGTTATACCTTATATATGTGGCCATATCGGAATGGAACACTGAAATGCTTTGGGTTTATATCTTCTGGCTGGTTTTTAGTACAGCTGCCGAACTTAAACCCATCTCCATGCCGAACAATGACCAGCTTACGGTATCATTTGCAGTTCATATTTCAGCCCAGAT
>CAZUGK010000269.1:3413-3716 GCA_964619815.1 uncultured Clostridiaceae bacterium
TCTGTCGTCCACCGTTGCCAATATTATTACAGACGTCATTGGCCGCCGCGGTTGGAAGAAGATGCTGTTTAACATCAGCCAGTACGCTGTAACGATTTATTGCTCCTGGTTTGTCTATCAGCTTATCAGTCCCGGGCACGGTCCCCTGGATTTAAAATCTGGTTTTATTGCTATGGTGTTAAGCTGTCTTACCTATGTTGTCGTCAACTTCCTTTTGGTATCAACTGTAATATCATTAAGTCAGGGAACCAGATTGATTCGTCAATTGACCAGTGACGTCAAGCTGGAGATGATCCATTTTGC
>CAZUGK010000270.1:0-3703 GCA_964619815.1 uncultured Clostridiaceae bacterium
TAAGCGGCGGAATGATACCATCATACTTGATCGTCAGGGGAATCGGTTTGACAAATACCGTATGGGCAATGATTGTGCCTGGTGCAATTTCCACCGGATCCTTGATTTTTATGCGAAATTTTATTATGGGGATACCCGAGGAAATAGTGGAAGCGGCCAAAATAGACGGTTGCACACAGTCCGGTATATTAACGAGAATCATACTGCCGCTGTCATCAGCCGCCATTGCCACCTTCACCTTGTTTTACGCAGTTGCGCATTGGAATGAATTTTATGCGGGTGTTGTTTTTGTAACAAAAGAAAAGCTACAACCGCTGCAGGTATACCTACGATGGGTGCTTTACGACGCTACTGCCTCAAGGGACTTTTCGGAAATAGAGCGCTATATGCAGGATGATATAAAACCTCCGACGGAGGCACTGCGGGCGGCCACCATCATGGCGGCTACCATCCCCATTATTCTTGTATATCCCTTTCTACAAAAGTATTTTGTCAAGGGAATGGTTATGGGATCTTTGAAGGGCTGAGATTAATTATAGGTAATAACCGCATAAACGGTCAGGCAAAATAGACTGCATTTTAACGGCTAATTATGGTATAATTTATAAAAAAAGGAGGCATGGACATTTTATTAAAGACGTATCAGCCTCAAGCAGTCAAGAGGGCCATCTCATGCGGTAAAATAAAAAAGGAGTGAAACCTTATGAAAAAAATTTTATCATCTTTTCTTGCAGGTATCATGAGTATTTCCCTGTTGGCAGGCTGTGGGGGGAATAATCAGGCTGAAAATTCAAAAGACTCGGTGTCACCAACAACACAGGCAGTTGCAACAGAAACTCCGCCTCAAAAACCCAAAGAGGCAAAAGTGGTGTGGTATTGGAATAATGGAGGAATGCAGCTGCCGGACGACAGCTATGTCTCTAAAAAAGTCAAGGAAGATCTCAATATAACGTATATTCATGTAAAACCGGCATCTACAAACTATGAAGAAACGCTGAACCTGATGCTGGCCGCCGGCGATCAGCTGGATGTAATTACCTGCGACGGGGTTTTGAAACAGCGGCTTATCAGAGAGGGTGTCCTTCAGCCCATAGACCAATATTTGAACGAACAGTACATCAAGAACCTCATGTATATTTCGAATAACTGGAAAAAGGCCATGGAGGTCATTAAATACTCTGACGGAAAAAGCTATACGGTTCCTGTTACAAACAATATGAGCTTGGCCGGAGACTACTATATCCGCATGGATTGGCTGAAAAACCTCGGGCTACAGGTTCCTACAACAATGGAGGAGTTAAAAGATGTCCTGGTGAAATTTACAAAGGACGACCCTGATAAAAACAATACGAATGATACATGGGGGACTGCAATTAGTGAAATATGGGGAGCGTATGCATATGCCCCAAACATGGGTGCAGCGTATAATAAATATTATAAAACAGATGATGGAAATGTTACCTATTATATGTTCCATCCAAGAGTGAAGGAATGGATAAAGTACATCAAAGAACTGGTTGACAGCAAGGCGGTAAATCCTGAGATTATGACATTGAAATATGATCAGGTTATTGATATGATTAAGGCAGGAAAAGTAGGTTTCTACAACGGATTTAATCCGGCCTTGGACAAGGATCTTGAAGAAATAAGGAAGGTACATCCGGCTGCGGAGTTCGAACCTATTCCGGCGCTCAAAGGCATCTATGACGAAGGCTACTATCAGGCTTCGGGCATTATCAGGGAAGAATATGGAATAGCCTCCAAGGCAAAGGATGTTGAAGCGATTTTCAGACTGATGAACTATTTTGCCGATGATAAGAGTACTGCAGATAAGTTTGACTTCACAGGTACATACTTTACTTCAAGATACGGAGAAAAGGGTGTAAACTGGGATGTGAAGGACGGTTTGCTGGATACTGCCACATTTGCGGAGAGAAATAAAGTGGATGTATGGCCCGGTGGGTCGGGCAGATTCCGCAGTCAGTACGATATGTCTTGGACTAGGGCGAAGTCGGCTAGGGAGCTGGCTAACTTTGAAAAAACAAAGGGCTACAAGAATGTGCTTGCCATTCCGGTAGACCATCCTGCAGCGCCATTATCGGCTGAAGGCATTGTGCTGACGGATAAATCCAGCGCATTTCAGGATGACTTTTCGGCCAAATTCGAAATATATTTTGCCAAGGCAATCTATGGCAAGGTTGGCATAGACGCAGGCTTTGACGAATTTATGACGGAGGCGGACAAAGCAGGCTATAAAGACTATGTGGCAGATGTGACAAAGGTAATGAAGGATACCGGTAGAATTAAATAAAGCCTGAAGGTTACCCGAACGGTTCTGATGGATGCAGGGAAGATGTATCGTCAGGACTGTTCTGTAATTTGCAGGATTAAGGAAGAGGTAAACGCAAATGAGAGAAAAGTTGCTGTTTCGAAGGGCATTTTCAAAGCTTTCTTTGACGATAATAGTATTTGTGCTTGTGGTTACTTTATTAAACAGTATCGCTTCTTCTCTCGTTTCTTCGTCAGTTATCAGAAGTGAGGCTTATAAAGCCAATCGGACGGTTTTAAACAAACTGAGTAAGCTTGTAGAAAACAAAACGGACGATATAAGTAAAATACTAGCCGGTTTCAGCTCCCGAGAGCTGCCGACCAGGGATAAGATAAAGGGGCTATCGGAGGACTATTATAGCCGATATACCTTTCAGAAGGCAATTAACCAGCAGCTTTCGAGTGTGATATCCTTTTTTGATTCTGTATTTTTGTATATCGACGAAGGAGAAAAGGTGTTGGTGTATTCTCCCGGGAGTTCCATGTTCAAGGTTTCAGAAAGCAGTAGTTTTTTTGATACGGCCTACTACCGCAGCTTTCTAGAGAAGAATGTTTCAGCAGCAATAGTGGGAATAAGGGACATCAACCCTAATTATTTTTATTCCGAAAGTTTTAATATGAAAAAATCCAGAGTATTTTCATATTTTATGAAAATCCCCTATGGTTATAGCCATACAGGGGATGTAATGGTAGTAAATATTAATGAGAAAAGCTTGTCAGGGTTGATGGAGGATCATTATATTCCTGATAAAAGTATATTGTATCTCTATGACCGCAGCGGAGACTTTAACCTGTTTTACCGCAGTGGGGAAATCCATGAAAGTGGGATTGAAAAAGCTTTTGCCGACAGTATCGCAGAAGTTAAAGGCAGAATTTATGATGGAGAGGCCTTTTCAGCTACTATCAACGGTGAAAAGTATTACTATACGGCATTGGTATCTGAAAAGGAACGGATATATTTGCTTGCATTGCCCGAAAAGGAAATGTACAAACCGATAACCAGTGTGAATAATTTTATATTGGTTGTTTGCAGTGTAATCATAATTTTTGGAATTATCTTTTCCATGCTGATGGACAGAAGATTTTTCCACCCGGTTATTGGCATATTGGGCTTATTAAAAAGCAAAGATGGATATTCTGGAACAAATATTGAAATGCCGCACAGAAACAAAAAGAAACAAAAGATCAAGAACAATGAATTTACACAGATTAAGGGCTATATTGAAGAGCTGATTTCAAATAATGCCGAACAAAAAAAGCAATTGGAGAGCCATTTCTCTTTTTATAGGGAAAGACTGCTTCATTCCCTGCTGAAAAGTGAATACGAATTAATCGGATTGATGGAAGAGGACAGGGTTTTGTTTAAGAGTGAGTA
>CAZUGK010000271.1:0-3699 GCA_964619815.1 uncultured Clostridiaceae bacterium
GGCTTCCCACCCACTATATGATGCGACATTGCTCGGACGTACTGCCAGGCACTTTTTTACAATCTTAGTGCGGATCGACATCTCAATCACATATTTCCCATATACCGCAGCATGATCCATGGCTATCTTATTCTCTTGCCGGTTTCCTTATCAAAGAACATAACTTTTAAAGGATCTGCCGACAAGGATATGTTTTCTCCTTTTTCAAATTGCCTGTCATCCATTTTGAGAAGTTTCCAGATCGTATTGCACACTTTGAAGCCGAGTATAGTATGGAAGCCTTGGGGCTCAACAATTTCAATACAGGTATTTGCAAACGGATCCTTGCCGTTTGGTATGACATTTTCGGGACGGATTGCCACTACTATTTTTTTCCCGGCATAATTCCTCTTTATTGTTTCCTTGGACGGCCCCTCTACTTTCAGCTTAAATTCGTCAGCTGCCGCAAATAAGTTCTCATTCTCGCAGATAACCTCCGCTTCCTGAAAATTGGCAGGAGGAGTACCCATAAAATTGGCGACAAATAATGATTCACAGTCGTGGTAAACATCTGTGACGTCCCCGATTTGTTCAATTAGTCCTTTATTCATAACCACAATTCTATCTGCCAATGCCATGGCTTCAGCCTGGTCATGAGTGACAAATATTGTTGTAGAATTATATTCCTGATGTATTTGCTTCAAAAAAGTTCTTACCGATACCCTCAGCTTAGCATCCAGATTAGACAGCGGCTCATCCATAAGGAACAGCTTTGACTGAATGGCTATCGCCCTTGCTACGGCAACGCGCTGCTTCTGTCCTCCGGACAACTGCGCCGGATATCTGTCTAGGTTTCCTTCTATTTCACATATACCGGCAACCCTGGCAACCGTATCTCTTATTTCTCCCTTGGAATATTTTCTTAATTTTAAAGGGTATGCGATATTCTCATAAACCGTCATATGGGGCCATACCGCATATGACTGAAAAATCATGGATAAATTTCTGTCTTTTGGCTGTAAATCATTAATTTTTTTGTTATCAAGAATAATTTCTCCTTCTGTTACCTTTTCAAGACCGGCAATCATCCTGAGGGTAGTTGTTTTCCCGCAGCCTGATGGTCCCAGGAGCACCACAAATTCTCCTTTGTCAATTTTGAGATCAATTCCTTTTAGTGCAGTAAATCCGTTCGGATAAACTTTTTTAAGTTTTTCCAGCTCTAAATATGCCACTATTCTCCCCCCTTATATTTGGACATTGCCCCATAACTGGTTGATATAATTCTTTATAACAAAAGTAAACACTAAAGATGGAATGAGAAGTATAATTGCTCCGGCGGCAGGGATATTGGATATATTTGAAGACCCGACCGTTCTGTAGACAACAAGCGCAAGGGTCGGATTCTCATTTGTCATTATCAGGGCAACAATCGAATCATTCCAGGCTGCCAGGAAAGCATATAATGAAGATGCTACCAAAGCAGGAAAAGCCAAGGGAACCGTTATTCTCTGAAAGGTTCTAATTCTGCCGGCTCCAAAAACCATGGATGCCTCTTCGAGCTCCACACTGATGCCTTTAAAGATTGAGGATGTAATCCAGGCTGTAAGCGCTATATTCGGAACGGAATAGACCAATGCCAGCGAAAAAGGCGTATCATAGACATTCATTTTCATTATGTATATAACCATGGGTAGCGATATTGCAACAACCGGAAACATTCTGACTACGAGCAAGGAAAGGTTAATTGTCTCTTTGAACCTGAAATTCATCCTTGCAAGGGTGTATCCGGCAGTGCCTCCGAGCAAGAGTGATATGACAATCGTCCATGCGGCTGCCTGTAGTGAATTCAGCAATGCGGCAACGCTTCCGTCAGCCAAAATAAAAAATATCTTATAATTTCTGAAAATATCTTTCTTTAATTTCAAATCGACTTCATTTGAGGTTTCCGCTTCCGACATAAGGTCCAGTATATGTTCTTCCTTCATGTTGACGTTAAGCTGGTTCAGCAAATACATCTGAAAGCGTTTTGAATCATTGTCTGTTTTAACCGATTCATACATCCCATCCTTTTTGATATGGAGGGAAAAATTGTCGTCTGAAGCATTATAAATGAATTTGGCATCATAGGACAATGACGGAAATATTCTGGCCGGAAATTGAAATGCTTCATAATTGGAGGCAAATGAAATACTTACAAAATATGCCGCAGGGATTATCACCGCCAAAGCCATTGTAACGGCTATCAGTGTGATAACGGTTCTGCGAATTGCATTTTTGATAAACACAGACGGCATTATCTCACCTCCTGATTTTTTGCTCTGTTACTGATCCGGATATAGAAATTAGCTGCTGTCATTACAATAATCATTACTATGACGGACAGGGCATACGCATCCTTCTTTGCAAATTGCGCAAAGGTAATAACATCAATATTATATGCGATTCTTTCAACAAGAAAAGGAACAGTGTTGTAGCCATAAATCATTACTGCTATAAGCCAAACCTGAATTGCCGAGATAAGCCTCAAAATCATGGCGGTGGCTATGGTTGGCTTGATAATCGGCAGTACGATATCCTTTATTGTCTGAAAGCGCTTGGCTCCAAATACCCAGCCTGCTTCTTCAAATTCCTTGTTCAGATTCTGAAGCCCAGCCAGTATTATTATTACAACCGACGGCAATACAGTCCATGTATCAACCATAATCAAAAAAAGTACCGCTTTTAAACCGTTAAAGGACATCCAATCAATCAGATTTGAGGCATCTGCAAGATGAAGCTGGAATAATAATGAATTTACCCATCCTAATTTATAAAAACCGCTTTTCCACAGTATTCCGACTGCTGCGGGAGGGAATGCCATTGGGATCAGTGTAATAAAAAGCAGGATGTTTGAAAATTTAAACTTTTTATTGAGAAATAAAGCAATTCCTATTGAAAGAATAAATTGAATTACCATTGAACCTGCCGTAAATACCAGTGTATTAATGAAAGCATTTCTTATGTCCGGCTGCGACAAAAGTCTCGAATAATTTCCCATCGAAAAGCTTCCCGATGTATCTGCAAACGCTTCTATTACAGCGCTGTAGACCGGCCTTAGCCAGAATATTACATAATATATTATCACCGGGAACAGCAAAAAAAGCGCAGACCGACCTTCCATATTCAGATTTCTTCTGTTGAACATAAATCCACCAGCCTTTATAACGCTTGGCTTAATGTTGAAACATTAAGCCAAGCATTATGTTTATTGTCTATAATATTACTATTTCTTGATTTTCAGCAGGTCTGCCTGCTTTGCGTCCAAATATTTCTGATCGATTGTTTTTCCCGAAAGTATATCACTGAAGGTATCCTCGTATAGCTTTTTCACTTGTCCCCAGTCATTATATTCGCTGACACGAACTCTTTCAATATTTGTATCTCCCAGAAGAGTTTCAAGACCCATTTTCATGATAACATCCGCAGGGCTGGAGCCAAGCTTGCTGATTACTTCCTGCTTTGAAGGCACCCATGGACCTGTATTGTTCATTACATCATAAAGTATATCGTCTCTAAGAAGGAATTCAACGAATTTTTTGGCAGCTTCCTGATTGGGAGAACCTTCAACAATACCTATTCCGTGACCACCGGCGATTGTTCCTCTGACTCCGTCCTTTCCTTTCGGAACAGGAGCGACGACAAATTTATCCGGAGCTTGGCTGTATGAAGTATTTGCATAAG
>CAZUGK010000272.1:0-3695 GCA_964619815.1 uncultured Clostridiaceae bacterium
GGTATGCAGCTTCTACTGCAAAATGTTCAATATAATTAAAATCATTAAATTCCCAAACTGCTAGAAAAGCAATGATTTTTTCTCGTTTCTTTTGTACATACAATTTATAGTGACGACGATTCATCAATTCACGCTGACCATCATAGCTACGCTTTTCACTGGGCGGAAACGAAGCATGCATGATTTCATAAATTCTTGGAAAATCTGATTTTTCAGCTAAAATCATGTTGTAGTGTGTACTCATGAACTTCATTCTAAATTATTCATTGCCTGCCAAAGAGCATTGACGTTCTTAATATCAGGGCTGCACAGCGCTTCTAGGTTAGCGAAAATCGTTTCAGCAGGCCAATCCCACCAGCGAAGTTCCAGTAGGCGGGCGATGAGTTCGTCATCAAAACGTTTACGGATGATCCTGCAGGGGTTGCCGCCAGCGATGTGATATGCGGGAACGTCTTTTGTCACAACAGAGTTGGCGGCAATAATTGCGCCATCGCCAATATGTACACCTGGCATCACCGTCACGTTTTGTCCAATCCACACATCGTTTCCCACAACTGTATCGCCTTTGAACGGGAGCTGTTCCCTTGTGGGCGTACTTTTTTCCCAGCCGCCACCCATGAGATTGAACGGATAGGTGGTGACTGAGTTCATGCGGTGGTTCGCACCATTCATTACAAATTCTATCCCTTTTGCGATAGCGCAAAATTTACCTATAATTAACTTGTCTCCAAGCACCTCATAGTGGTGTGTAACATGTTCTTCAAATTTTTCTGCTCCATTAACATCATCATAATAGGTATACTCACCAACAATAATATTAGGACGCGTTATGACATTTTTGATGTAGCAAATATTTTTTATCGCTTCGTTTGGATAGATTGCATTTGGATCAGGTCCATATTGCATATGCATTCCCTTCTTTCTTTAATTTACAGCATAAATAGTATTCAACTAGCATTGTGTATATAAATCGAGCATATCCACAGGACTATATGGTTGTCCGTTATGCTTGGCGATACCATTCTAGCGCTTTTCTTTCTAATTCCTTGACAAAACTATCTTTACCATCACAGTAAGCCTCAATGTCTAAAGGGAACATAGCGGCTAATCTGCTCTTTAGTTCTCCATACTCAAAAGCATCCTTTGGGTGTGTTCTCAGATAATCACGGACAGCTAAATGCCTTTCAATATCATTTGAGTTACTTCGCTCAAATATATGAATTTGATGGGTTCTATTTTCCCGCCCTTTTCTAAAATATCTTCTGCCAGACATACCAAATTCGCCTTTTGGTTCGTAACCCAGAGCTTCAAACTGTTTATTATAATCATCCACTTTCGAAATATCCCGCACCACAGGCATAATATCAATAATTGGCTTAGCTTTTAAATTTTTTACCGATGTACTTCCGATATGGTATATATTAATCAATTCATTTCCCAGTATCTTTTTAATCTTTTCAGCTTCTTCCAAATATAAATTTGGCCATTCGCGGTTATACTCTACGACTTCAATTTTCATATAAACCATTTCCTTTCTAGTTCCATCTCTCCGGCAATAAGTCCGCAATGGTTACAACTCTATCCTTTAGCTGTACTTCACATTTATAATTTTCATCATGAATTTGATGAATGAATTCTCTGCATCTGCCACAAGGAGGTACAATTTCTCCCGTTTCACACACGGCAACCAGCTTTACAATTCGGCTTTCTCCAGCAGTAATCATTGCTGCGATTGCCGCATGTTCAGCACAAAACCCCATCGAACATGGACTGTCAATACACACGCCTTTGTAAACATTTCCTTGGTCAGTGAGTATTGCAGCAGCAACCGATCCTGCATAAGTACTTCTTGACAATTCACGCGGGCTTAACGTTTCTTTCGCCATATCGATTAATTTAATAAATTCCATTTCTATTTCCTTTCCATTTTAAAAGAATTCGTGTCCACTGCTCAAAAGAGCACATCGAAACACCTAGCTGAGTTTATTTCAGATGTGTACTCGTTTAATCTTCATTGGCAGGATTGGGAAAGATATTTGCTTATACTTTCAGCTACAATACGATTGAATAAATACGGGACTGATCACCCCACGGATGATAGCCCATACCTATAAATTCAAACCCATAATGCTCATAATATCCTATATGGTCTGTGCAAAGATATAGGTGTGAAAAGCCTGCGGCTTTAGCATCTGCTTTTGCTCGTTCTACCAAAAGCGCACCGTAGTTATGACCACGATATCCTTTTTCAATATAAACGGCACAAACCCACGGATATAAGTCCATTCGACTGATAAAATCGTTTGTAATGAGTCCTCACACCCGATGATTTTATCGTCATCCATCAATAGATACTATTGAGGTAATGGAGATGTAGTAGTAATAGAATTCATAATACTATCTTCATATACCATCATACTATCATCAGATACCCACTGGCGTTGAAAATAACGAATTGCTGTTTTGAGCATACTCTGGTCGTATTCTTACCGATATAATTCTCATTATCGTTTATTCTCCTTATGATCAATTCTCTCATTTCCCGCCAGAGAGAGCTTTGACTTGATTAAGGTCAGGGCTGCACAACGTTTCTAGATTTGCAAAAATCGCTTCAGCTGGCCAATCCCACCAGCGAAGTTCCTGTAGGCAGGCGATGAGTTCGTCATTAAAACGCTTGCGGATGATTCTGCAGGGATTACCGCCAGCAATGTGATATGCGGGGACATCCTTCGCCACAACAGAATTGGATGCAACGATTGCGCCGTCAGCATATGAACACCTGGCATGCATTCCCTTCTTTCTTTAATTTACAGCATAAAAAATAATAATCACTGAAATAAATGCTATTGAAGAAAACATATCAATGTCTAAAACAATTCATCCAGTAAAATATAATAGTTTATTTTTTCCCAATCAGGTTCTGTACCTAGCAAATCAAAAAACAACTTAACATATCTTTCTTCCCCAATATCCTCTTTAATAGACCTGACACAAAAAGCAATATCATACCACTTGTCGGCCTTACCGCTTCTTCCCAGATCAATAAAGCCACTTATTTTACTGTTTTCCAATAAAATGTTGCTATCACATAAATCACCATGTGAAAAGGCTAGTTCTTCCCTTGGCTTGTTAGCCTTTAGAAAATCATACAACTCTCCAGGTTCTTTGAAGGGTGTGTCTTCTTCCCAATTTTCACAGTCGACATCTGCTAAATTGTTATTCAGCAAATACTCCAATTCTATTAATCGATTGTCGGAATTATTATTAAAAGGACAGTCGGAAATGTCGATGGCTTGCAATAGTTTGACGCACTCAGCATATAGAGCGACGATCTGCTTGGGGTCTTTATATATTTCATACTCTTTGTAACACAAAACACCATCTACTTCGCTCATGAGAAGATATTTCCAATCTCCATATTGTTCAAAGTACAAAACCTTTGGAACAGGCAACTTGCCTTTTAACCACAGCATTATATCTTTTTCTCGTTCAACATCATATGTGGTTCCATTATATCGACTATCTGTCATTTTTAAATATAAGTTTTCAGTTTCTCCGACTAATTTATATACTTTAGCAGGAGACATACCCTCTGTATCTTTTATACAACGGTACTTTTTAATCAGTTTATTTAATTGTGGTGATATTTTTTGTTTATTCATTTAAACCTCTCCGGTTGCCGTATTTAATAATTT
>CAZUGK010000273.1:0-1341 GCA_964619815.1 uncultured Clostridiaceae bacterium
CATCGCCTATTTCTATATAAGTATAATTTTCATCATAGTAATACGTTAAAGCGGCAAAATATAAATTTTGGTTCCTGGAAAAGTCATCCGCCCAGCTTCCATCTCCTCTATGGCAATCACTCATCAAAACAATCCTTGAGGAATCGTCGAACATAATCTGCTGTGCTGCTTTGAAAACCTGAGACACACGCTTCAGTGAATCCATCTTCAACCCACCTCACCAAGGCATTAACCCCTTTTACATACAATATATTCAGTCAGTGAGGTATTCGAAACCCATTATAAAAGGCAGGAACCAAATTCCTGCCTTGCACCATTAACTAGTGTTTACACCCTTGGGATCATAACCTTGAAAGCCGCCCCTCCAGGTATTGCATTATAGGCCTCAAGCCTGCCGTTATGACCAGTCACTATAGCCTTTGCAATAGCTAAACCAATACCTGTTCCTCCTTTTTCACCTTTATAAAACCGCTCAAATATTCTATTTTCTTCTCCGTTCTGAAAGCCCTTTCCATCGTCTGTTACTATAATTTCTATATATTTATCAATGCTTTTCCATTCTATTTCAATCTCACTGTTGGCATAGCGTATTGCATTGCCGAGAATGTTGATAATTGCCCTCGTAAGCTTTTCTTTATCAACAAGACCTTCAAGGGAGCAATCACCTTCAGTCCTAATGTTTATCCCTCTTGCATCAGCCAAGGCTTTTATAGTTTTTACACTCCGGATAATAATTTCATTAATGCTGACCGTTTCATAAGAGAATATCTCCTCCACACTATCGAGCTTTGTCAGATAAATCATTTCATCGATAATTTTCTTTAGCCGCTTGCTTTCATCAATAATAATATCCAGGCTTTCTTTCGCTTCATTTTCTTCAACAACCCCATCCTTTATTGCTTCCGCATAACCTTGTATCGACATTAAGGGAGTCTTTAATTCATGCGAGGTATTCTGAAGAAAACTCTTCTGCTGTACATCATAACTTTTCAATTTTTGCACCATGGTTGAGAAGCAAGCTGCCAGTTCTTCTATTTCATCACCTGTACTGATCTTCAACTCTTGTTGGCTGCCCCTAAAAGAAAAATTGTCCATATAATGCTTCAGCTTCTTAATAGGCCTGGTTAATCCGGTCTGAAAAACCATACCCAGAATTACAGCAACAGCTCCGCCCACCAATAGACTCGTAACCTGGGTTCTGTTCATTAAGCTGCTGATTTTATTGAGATCATTGGTTTTTGTAAATAAAAATACCTGACCTTTAACCTCTCCATTTTTCGAAAGAATAGGTGCCCGCTCTGTAACATATCCTCTGGATTTTAATTTATTGCTGTAGGCAAT
>CAZUGK010000273.1:1351-3693 GCA_964619815.1 uncultured Clostridiaceae bacterium
AATATTTTGCAGTTCTTTCTTATCTGCTCCTTCCAGATTGGTATAAATAACCTTCCTGTCATTATTCAGCACAATTACCTTGGAATCAATGAACTGCCCCAGAACCCTCATTTCTTTTTTTGCCAGAAGATTCGGCCTGTTTACCCCGTCATATATCGGTATTTTCTCCAAATTGCCCGCTATAGATTGCGCTTCTGTTCTCAATACCGCCTTTGCTTCACTTATCAGGTACCGTTGAAGCAATACTCTGAAGGTTACGCCTGTCACAACAAAAACAGTAACCAGAAGGATGAAATATGTAATTAGCAGCTTCTTACCAATTTTCATTCTAATCATCTATCCGATACCCATATCCCCATACCGTTTTAATATCCAATACAGCCTCTGCCTCAGCAAGCTTTTTCCTTAACCTTTTGACCAAATCATCAATAACCCTGATATCTCCGAGGTAGTCGTATCCCCAGACCCTTTCCAACAGCTGTTCTCTTGTGAAGGGCATGTTTTTGTTACGAACCAGAAACTCCAGCAGATCGTATTCCTTTGTGGTTAGTTTCAGTTCTATACCGCCTTTTTCTACATACCTTCTCAAGCACTTCACCTTTATATCCTTTGCAGCTAATTCCTCTGCTTCTTCCTTTCTGCTTGTTTCCAGCCTTTTTAAAATATTCTTTATCCGCACCACCAGCTCGCGGGGGCTGAAGGGTTTTGAAAGATAATCATCTGCACCCAATTCCAATCCAAGAATTCTGTCCAGTTCCTCATCCCGGGCGGACACAAACACTATGGGAACCTCTCTGCCTTTTCGAATTTCTTTGCATAATTCCAGGCCATCAATACCTGGCATCATAATATCCAATACAAGCAGATCAGGCTTCAAACGGTTGATTTCACTCATCACATTTTCTGCATTTTCAAAAATAGTAACTTGATAGCCTTCCTTTTCCAAATACTTGCGGATTAAGTCCCTTATATTCTGCTCATCATCTACCACAAAAATATGTTTCATGATGCCCACCCCCATCTTCTAATTATACCATGATAATGCAATTAAGCGGATACCTATTAATAAGTACCCGCCTATAAGGTATAGGACTATGAAAGTATATCAATTACCGCATTCAGCACTTCAACTTTTTCTTCTATTTTGCTATTAATGGAACTATGAATCTCCATCAATTTTTCCATTTCTGCATTGGCTGTTTCTCTGTCGTCATTTTTCACTGCTTCTTTAAATGCTTGTCGGGTTGCTGCTGCCTGTTCATGAAGGGACTTGATTTCTTCATGTATTCCTTTTAATTGGCTTCTTTCTGCTTTTGCTGCTTCCAATGCTTCTTTATCCCCATTTTCCCTTACAGCAATATAAAGGTCAACCAGCTGATCCTGTTTTTCAATCACTCGAATTTGAAGCTGATTTCTTTCTATTCTCAGAGCATTAATCTGATGTATTTCCTCTGTAAATTCCTTTTTCAGGTTGAACCTTTCAGACATCTGCTGTTCTTCGAGAGCGCTTCCATCTGAAGTGCCACTGGGCTCCTCTGCAAATACAGCAATAGAACTGCTAAGTACCATCAAACCAACCAAAAGCATTGTTATTAATTTTTTCATGTTTCATCTCTCCTTTTTTATTTTGTTCGTTTACCGAACTTACAGTTTTATTATAGAGAGAGATTTTGGAATAAGCGTATTAAAAATATGTGAAAAGTGTGTGAAAAAATTTTAAGTATACAAAATATTTTTATTGACAACAAATTTTAAACATGATAAGATATACAACAATGACTGGAACATGCATAATATTAATTTTAAGTTATAATTATACAATTGTACAAACGATGACGAAGACAAAACTATCGCAGGGTTAATTACAGAAAACCGGGGATGCTGAGAGCCGGAGTTGACTTGATAGACACTAATCACTTCTGAGTTTCATAGCTGAACAAATTAGGCTGTGACGGCAAGCCCCGTTAAAAGGCTAAGGTTTGATTGAACCTGTAAAGGCAGCTTTTCTAAGAATGCTGTGAATTAGAGTGGTACCGTGTTATTAACGCCTCTATTATGTATATTGATACATAGTAGAGGCGTTTATTATTTTATAATGCATAGGAAAGTATAAATTTCCTTAGTGTAAGACTTTCCGTTAAGTGCATTTCAAGAATGGCTTCCTTGGTTGTAAAAATGCGTTAATAGAAGCCTTTCTTATAACGAGTAGGAGCGTATATTCCACCTTAATTTGCACGCTCCGTAAGCGAGTTTCAAGAAAGGCTTCCTTGGTTGTAAAAATTCTTTGATAGAAGCCTTTCTTATAACGAGTAGGAGCGTATATTCCACCTTAATTTGCACGC
>CAZUGK010000274.1:0-3680 GCA_964619815.1 uncultured Clostridiaceae bacterium
TTTGGTGGAGGCGAGGGGACGCCTTTATCCATTGTCTCCAATGGTGCTGACTATATCTTGAACTTCTGTCGAAGTCCTCCGGCGTGTTATAGAAGTCTTAGTATCGTTTGCAACTTCCATCCTAGTACATCCTATCGGATGCCTATGAGTCGATACAGGGCTGTTGAATTGCTCCACATACCCCTCGGTATTGCCGTCGCCCTAACGATAAAAAATACAAACCTGTATTTTTTATCTGCCGCGTTACGGTTTCACCGATAAAGCCGGATTGTCACTTGCAGTTCAAACTCCTTTTTATAACTTTAGAGTGTGTGCAGTGAACTCCTTGATATCATCAAGATTATTTTCTATGATTTTCTGTACAATATGAATATTAATATTCTTATAGTCATGAACAGCAATATTCCTAAACCCTACCATAGCTTTCAGTCTATTGCACAACTCTTTAGTAATAAATTCATTGACCTGCAACAGGTCAAATGCATCCCTGCTATTCTGAGGAATACCATAGGACTTCTCGGCTACAATATGCATTGCCATATCAATACAGGCTTCAGCTGCTCTTTGAATATTCAATATAATTGAGTCCTGCTTTGTGAAATTATTCAGGTTTTCCGGATTTCCTTCATATTCTTCATGTATACGTTTTATGCACCTTTCTATTATAGCAGCCTTATTTATTATCACATCACTCTGCATATATTGTACCCCTTTCTTGAACTCTGTCCAGAATCTCTTTCCTCTCCTCGTTAAGCAAGCAGTATTCTTTGAAGGTTCTTATCTGAAATTCATGCTTCTTTTTCTCATCGGTTGAATATATGATTTTGCCTGTTCCAAGAATATTAGCTTTAAAAACGGTGGAAGCCTTGCTCATGTCAATTAAATCCACATCCCTGCCCAATATGCAGCCTAATTCTTGTGCTATTTCAAACACTTCATATTCACTCAGTTTTTTATCCGATAAAAAAGCAATATCAATATCGCTGTCTTCCCTCATTTTCCCGGATGTCGCCGAACCGAAAAGAATAATAATGAAAGCGGAGGCTCTTTCTATGAGTCTATTTTTTATTGCTTCCAAATCCATCTATATCACCTGTACTCTCAAATTTCAGTTAAAAATCACTTAATTATAACATACCAAACTAATTCTAATACAATGGGTATAAGGCTTATGTCCTTTACTCCATGTAATCTATATCATTGTCCTGGCACCAGTCAATTGCTATTCCACTAAGTGCGTCTTCATAATAGCTGTACCATTTTTGTTCGATACCATACCTTTCCAGTACATCTTTGAAGCGTCTGAAAGCTCCTTTACCTCTGATTGATGAATATAATGCATAAGAAATTCTGTCATCCCCAACAGAGCCACAGAACCCCTCCATAATGCTATATTCATTAATCTCCCATTTATCCGGCAGTTCAATGTACTTTTTCCAGTTAACAACAATTTCACGTGCCTCACGCAAGGATTTTCTCTGCCAATCGGGGTATTGGAAAAAATCATCGTCTTCTTCTGAATCTTCAGCAATGGACAATTCTTCAGTACTACTCCCAATAATCTCATAAGTTTCCTTATTTAAAAACTGTTTATATTCATCTGACTGCAACTGCATTTCACCAACCAGATCATTAATCTTTACCGGCATATAATCATCTCTTTTTTCTTAATATAGTATTGAAGCTTTCTTAAACTGCTTTTATTTATACTTTCGAAAGTTCATCCATAAATGCAGGTTTCTTAGCATATCTATTAAAAAGTAACTCTTTGATTTCCGTTGCTTGTTCTTTTCCACCGGCTTTTTTCAGACTTCGAATAATATCACATACCCTTTTATAGCCGCTCCTTGAGTTTGCACCTGCTGCAGACATCTCGATATACTTACGGAACAGCATATATGCTTCATCATTGAATTCAGGAGCAAGATACTTGTAAAAATACTCTATTGATGAAGGACTTTGTTTAACATACTCGAGCAGTTTATGTTTTTCCTCTTCCTCTATAAGAATACGGGTATATATGTCCTGATAAGTTTTCTTTTGAGCTTCCAGCGAATAAATAATTTTAGGATAGACAGAAGCCCACTCCCTTGAATCATATGTGTTTTTCAGTTCTTTATAGTATTCATAATTTCCGCCCAGAATGAAATTTACGGCAATTTCCCGCTGCTCATCAAGCTTACCGGAAAGCTTAAATACCCTATACCGGTATTCCTTCCACTGCTTTACCAGTCCAGGTAGATTTTTATCCTGCTCCTCTCCCTCCAAAGCAAGCTTTATTACATAGTCATAATCCTTCTCCTTCATTGCATTTTCTATTGCCATTTTTCTGAAGCTGGAGTATTGAAGATTTTGCTCAATAAATTCCTGTGCATTTTTTTGTCCGCCATATTGTTCAACCATATGGTATCTGATTAGCTCAATCCTTTCAGCCAGGTATTTGCTGCTCCATGAATCTCCCTTTTCGTTTCTTATCATTAAAGAAAAGTAATTTTCCAATTTTCTACGTAAAATCGGAGTATCTGCAAGTTCCGAACAGCTTCCAAGAAGATCCAGTCTCCAGTCAGGCCAGCCTTCATATAGACTGTTTGATGCCTCTGACATCAGTTTATTGAAAATGCTTTCTTTGTCAACAGAACTTATTTCTTCATTCTCAATAATTTCACATATAAAATCAAAGCCCTGTTCAATTATTCCACCTATTATACCATCAGAATCATCTGCGCAACCAAGCAAATTCATCATTTCACGTATTACGCAAAGGGAGAGGTCTAAAGCATGCAGGATTCTGTTCTGCTCAAGCACGTCATAAGCCTTCTCCAGTACTTGCTCAGCACCTTTAACTGCCTCATATGTGCTTCCATAGGCAACAAACCCAGACCTGTCAGAACTCTTGCTTATATATGTACGAATAAGTGCGATTGACTTTTTTATTTCGTCTTCATCATTTCCGATATCAAAATTTAATTCAATGCGTCGTTTTATTTCTCTATACTCCGAGGCAATATTGTATAAGAAATCCACAAGTTCATCCTTGGATCTGCAAGCAAGTATTTTCCTAATATCATGAGTTTTTTTCTTTTTTACAGAACTTTTCCTAACAGAAGTCCTGCTTTTCATATCCCGCAAAGCCAGAAAAACTGCCACCTGATGCTTGCAGTATTCTCCCATGTCATAGGGGCAATCGCATTGGGTATCTATTATGTTCAGCTTATCATCAAGTTCGACCTCTACAGTGTAGAACTCAGTACCCTCAACTTCTGCCTCATATATATTGTCATCTACCTCTGCCAAAGAGGATACACAGCCATTCTCATAATAGCTATAGCCCCTTGCGATTATTTTTTCTTCAATAAAGTCCTCAAAATCATTCAGGTTCATAATATCCACCCTTTGTGTTTTATGGCTGCACTTTTATCAACATTGATATGTGTAATTGTTCAAAAGTATTTGTTTCCCTGATTATACCACAATATTACGGTCTTATACATAACAGAAAATCTTCTGGCGACATGTGTAAAAGCAGTAGGGACTGTCCCTGCTGCTTTATTTGGTAATTGATCAAAAAAAGCTAAGAACCCAAATGATACTTAATGGACTATCTTTTGGTGCCAGGTGCAAAGGCTACTAGATTCCACAAAAATCAACTACCCGCCCCTTGCATTACTATTGCATCTACT
>CAZUGK010000275.1:0-3589 GCA_964619815.1 uncultured Clostridiaceae bacterium
TGCCTGTAATTGCCTTTACTGATAATGCCGCACCGCCTCTTGTATCGCCATCCAACTTGGTAAGTATTACGCCGTCTATTCCAAGCTTTTCGTTGAAGCTTTCTGCAACGTTTACAGCATCCTGTCCCGTCATGGAATCAACTACAAGAAGTATTTCTGTCGGTCTTACATTTTCCTTTATGTCTGCCAGCTCATCCATCAACTCTTCATTAATGTGAAGACGTCCTGCCGTATCTATTATCACTACATCATTGCCATTTTTCAATGCATGTGCAACTGCAGCCTTTGATATGTCAACAGGATTGACTTTATCTCCCATGTTAAATACTTCAACGCCTACCTGTCCCCCTACCACTTGGAGCTGCTTTATTGCGGCAGGTCTGTACACGTCACAGGCAACAAGAAGCGGATTCTTGCCCTGTTTTTTAAGTATAAGGCTAAGCTTTCCGCAGCTGGTAGTTTTACCTGCCCCCTGCAGTCCGACCATCATTAGAATAGTCGGAGGCTTTGAAGCAAACATGATCTTGCTGTTGGTATTCCCCATAAGCTCAGTCATCTGCTCATTTACTATCTTTATTACCTGCTGTCCGGGTGTCAGACTTTCCAGAACATCGTGTCCGATTGCCCTTTCAGTAACCTTGTTTATGAAATCCTTAACCACTTTAAAGCTTACATCGGCTTCCAGGAGAGCCATCTTAACCTCTCTCATGGCATCCTTAACATCTTTTTCATTCAGCTTCCCGGCACCTCTCAGTTTTTTGAGAGTTTGCTGGAGCTTATCTGCCAAACCTTCAAATGCCAAATGCTTCACCCCCTGCGGTGTTTAAAGTTATAATTTATTCTTTCAAATTCGTATAGTCTTATGAATCTTTGCTGCGTAAGACAGCTTTAGAAAAATACCTAAAGTATTTTACTCACATATACTTTAATATTTTCAAGCTTCTCTTTTACATTTTTACTGTCAAATTCTTCTTTATTAATCAATTCATCAAGCATTTCAATTATCTGTTTCATGCTTTCCTTTTGCTTCAGAAACCGGTCTACCATGCCAAGCTTTTCTTCATATTCGTAAAGTGTCTTTTCTGCCCTTTTTAGTGAGTCGTAAACACCCTGCCTGCTAATACCCTGCTGTTCCGATATTTCGCCTAAGGAGAGGTCGTTGTTATAATGCATATCTACCATCTCTCTCTGCCTATCAGTGAGCAGCTGACCGTAAAAATCAAACAAAAGAGCTATTTGTACAATCTTGTCATACATACTGACACCTCTAAAAGCAACAATGTAAAGGTCATGACCTTTACATTGATATTTTATATTAATATTCCGCATTTGTCAATAAGTTATTATTTAATCTTCAAACAATGCATTTACAAAATCAGAAGCACTGAATTCCTGCAGGTCGTTTACCTTTTCTCCTACACCGATAAGTTTAACCGGGATATCAAGCTCTGATTTAATGGCGATGATTATTCCGCCTTTAGCTGTGCCGTCAAGCTTCGTCAGCACCAGTCCGCTGATATCTGCTGCTTCCTTGAAGAGCTTTGCCTGTGAAATGGCATTCTGGCCTGTAGTAGCATCAAGTACCAGCAGTGTTTCTCTGTAAGCTTCGGGAAACTCTCTTTCAATTACTCTCGAAATCTTCTTCAGCTCATCCATAAGGTTTTTCTTGTTATGAAGCCTTCCGGCCGTATCGCATATAAGAACATCAGCCTTCTTTGACTTCGCCGAATTTACTGCATCATATATTACCGCCGCCGGATCAGAGCCTTCCTGATGTTTTATTACCTCAACCCCTACCTTGTTTCCCCATATTTCAAGCTGATCTATGGCGGCTGCCCTGAAGGTATCTGCAGCTGCAATTATAACCTTTTTCCCGGACTTTTTGAGCTTTGAAGCTATTTTGCCTATAGAGGTAGTCTTTCCTACCCCATTGACACCGATTACAAGTATTACTTCCGGGGTCTTTGTCCCAAGCTTCTCCCCGCTGTCTCCCATTATGCCGAGCATTTCCTGCTTTAAGAGTTCCTTTACATCAGCAGGGTCCTTTACGTCCTCGTCCTTCACCCTTTTTCTCAGGTTTTCCAGAATCTTTAAGGTTGTTGTAACACCAACATCTGAAGTAATCAGTATTTCCTCCAGCTCCTCGAAGAGTTCTTCATCAACACTCTTGAAGCTGGACAGAACATCATTGATTTTGTCTGTGATATTATTCCTTGTCTTTTTGAGTCCATCCTTGAGCCTTGAAAAAAAAGAGCCTTTTCCCCCGGAGGCTTCCTCCTCTATTTCTTCTTCCATTACCGGTCCTTCCTTAACCTGCTCCGGAGCTTTTGCCTTCTCAGCTTCAACTTCCTGAGGCTCCTCATTCAGCTCCTCCAGAAGCATCGCCTCTATTTCCTCATCAGAAAGCTGCTCTTCTGCTTCAGAAAGCTGCTCCTCCTGCTTATTCTCATTTTCCTGTTCCTTGTTGAATAACTTTTTAAAAAATCCTGCCATACATTTATGCTCCTTTTTTTGATATATAGTATAAATAATATGCGCCCGAAACGGATATGAACCGTTCCCTGCTAGCTGACTTTGTCCTCTAATTTCACCGACACCAACTTGGATATGCCGTTGTCTTCCATGCTTACTCCATAGAGGCAGTCTGCAGACTCCATGGTGCCCTTTCTGTGGGTTACTATGATAAACTGCGTAGTTGTTGAAAAGTTCACAAGAAATTCTGCATATCTGTCAACGTTGGCATCATCAAGTGCTGCGTCAATTTCATCCAGCACACAGAAGGGTGCCGGCTTCATCTTCAATATTCCGAAAAGCAGTGCTATCGCCGTAAGAGCTCTTTCTCCCCCTGATAGGAGTGAAAGATTCTGAAGCTTCTTTCCCGGTGGTTTTGCTATTATTTCTATTCCAGATTCAAGTATATTCTCTTCATCCGAAAGCACAAGCTCTGCATGTCCGCCTCCGAAAAGCTGCTTAAACACCTCATTGAAGTTCTCATTTATCTTGTTGAACTCGGTTATGAACTGCAGCTTCATGCTCTCTGCTATCTCAGCTATAACAGCAATCAGGTTGTCTCTGGCCTTTGTAAGGTCCTCCACCTGCAAGCTCAGGAAATTGTAGCGCTCATTGAGCTTTTCGTATTCCTCAATTGCATTAACATTAACAGTGCCCATGGATCTGATATCACCTTTAAGCTCTTCACACCGTTTTGACGCCCAAGTCAGGTTCAAATCCCCATCCCTGTACTCCTGCGCCTTATTATAACTCATTTCATAAGTTTCCAACAGCTTCATTTCCGTGTTTTCCAGTTCAAGCTCAAATCGGGCAAGCTGCATCTCAACCTTGTGCAGGTCAGTCTGTAATGCTGCAATATCCTTATTATATTCCTTAACGTCGATTTCTATTTTCTGGACTTCTTCCTGCTTTGACGTCTTTTCCTTTTCTTTATCGCAAAGAAGTTTATGCTTCTCTTCAGCCTCTGAGATGGATTTGCCGATTTGTGCCTTCTTTTCGTCAAGCTCTATGGTCAATGAGGATATTTCTATGGATGCTCCGCCAAGCTCTGACCGGTTGGCATTTATTTCCTCTTCTA
>CAZUGK010000276.1:0-3546 GCA_964619815.1 uncultured Clostridiaceae bacterium
CATTTAAAATGGCATTTGAGATGTGGTTAGCCTCATCAATGATAATGATGGGAGTCACTTTCTTCTCCAGGGCTAACCTTGTGATTTCTGCCTGTATGATGCGGCAGTTGTCTGCCTTACGGAAAGACGGCTCTTGCCCCAAGGACGTAACAAGATTTCGGTAGAATTCCATAACGGTAAGGGTAGAAAGACTGCTGTATATAACCTTGTAAAGGGAAGGATTGAGGGAACCTGACCAGTTGCGTATGGAAGTAGTCTTTCCACAACCGGGGTTTCCCGTCAGCAATCCGAAGCCTTTTGTATGCAGCAGATAGTCCAGCCGAAACCGAACCTCCCTGTACTCCTGTGTTTCTATGGGTATCTCCTTGGAATTCTTTAAGAATGGATTGAATTCGAGACCATATCTTGCGGTATAGTTCATGTGCCCTCACCTTTACACAAATGTATTTTTTCTCTTTTGACTACAGCGTTTTCCTGTTTGTTAAGGAGCCTTATGGGTGTCAGCACTCCGTCTGATTCCACCACGTAGACCGTATTGTCGATGGTAACAACACTGTCAACAGACACCCTCCGTTCCACCTCTAAAAGGAACGCTTTGTCTATTTCCTCCTGTGTGAGGCGTCTTATCTGCTCAGGCTCGCAGAAGAAACGCTCCTGTGGAGTTCTGCCGTCAAGGGAGGCATGTTGGGTTTGGTTGTAGGAGTGGACATAGGAAAGTAGACTTTCCCTAAGCTGTGCAATGTCATGGAAGGAGCGCATATCAAGCCCTGTCATCCACTGATCCTTCATAGTCCGAAACCACCGCTCAATCTTTGCTTTCGCAGTTGGAGTATAAGGCTGGCAATAATTTAACGTGCTGCCTATCCTTGCAGAGAGCAGTTCCATCTGCTTGTTCTTGTAGGAGCTTCCGTTATCGAAATTGAAAATCTTCGGTCTTCCATACTTGGAAACAGCTGATTTCATAACAGACATCAGGTTGACAAAGTTGTCATTTAAGAATACATCAATGCCAGTGATAAAGCGGCTGGAATCATCAATCAGGGCAAGAATGTATACCTTTTTCTTTCCTCCATCAGATGCCTTTAAATATGGACCGACACTGCTGTCCCCACACCATACCTCGTTTATATGCGGTCGTTCATAGCGGCGCATATCCCTGTTTGTAGTCTGCTTTAATTCCATCTGAACCTGGTTTACATAGCGGCAAACTGTTGATTCGGAGAGTTCTCCATAAGCGACTGTGCCATCATCATGCAACTGCCGAAAGATGGCTGCGGCAGAAAGACGGGGAAAATTGGTTTTCAGATGCCGTATGCGTCCCATGATGTCTGTATCTAACTTTCTGCTCTTGCATACATCAGATCTTCCGGTGGGGAGAAGCCCATCGAAACCGTAAAATTACCTCCTTTCCCAGCAGTATAGAAGGAAACAGGAAAGATATCCAATGAAGCTATGTGGGTCGCAGAAATAAAATATTAGGGGTGCCTCTAATCTGCATGAACTGGCGCGAAAAGGAGGAAAAGCATCCCTTGACCAAGATGGAAGATGGGGTCAATGGGATTGATTCCGAGAGAAGCCTCTGCTTCCAGTAGAGCCTGTATTGCCGGAGGATGTATGAAATACAGTTTTCATCAATATCCGGATTGGAATCCATGATGCTGTCAGGCCTTTGGCTGCTGTCATCACTGGAAATGATGGTAATATGGTCAGCAAGTGATACCTGGGAATAAGGAACGATACAAGAAAGCAGGAGTGCGTGGGTACAGCCGCAGAAAGAACACTTTACCCGACAGACCCTGAGCATAAGAAGCCCGGATACAGTTTTAATCCTGCGGGGATAATAGGCATGCTTGGTAAGACAGCCGTGGTGTCCACAGGTACATACAAGGGTGGAAAACTCCAAATCAGAAATTGTTTCATTATAATATTCTTGCGAAATAGTATTGCAATCAGGTGTAAAAATGGTTATCATATTTTTGTAATACATGGCATCTGCTATGTTTGGTTACAGGCAGGGAACAAACTTTGGTCGGTGTGATTCCTGCCTTTTTTATTGCTTACAAACTGATATGATAACACAGAAAGGTTCAGAGTAAAACAATCTGCTGCAATTTACGGCAGACTGGTGTACCCTGAACCTTCTTTTAATTTGCATAAAAAGCGAAAATTTAGAATCTAAGAATTTCCTGATTAACAGCTGGGACTGCAAGCACTGCGGGATAAAATAGTCCAGAAAGCAGTGGCAAACATACTGGAAGCAATATATGAGCAGGACTTCCTCAAATGTAGTTATGGTTACAGACCAAACACTGGTGCACAAAAAGCTGTAAGAGACCTGACCGACGAGCTCAGAAGAGATTACGGATATATTGTGGAAGCTGATATAAGAAGCTATTTTGACAATATTGACCACCGGTGGTTAATGAAGATGATGGAACTGAGGATTGAGGATAAGACAAGAAGCTATCCGCAAAGCCTGCAATAACAAAGGAATGTGGGTATTGGATACAGATATCAAAGGGTATTTTAACAACATAAACCATGATAAGCTGATCGAAATGGCAGGGATGCGGATTAATGATAGAAGAATTCTTAAACTAATCCAACAGTGGTTAAAAGCAGGAGTAATGATAGATGTACAATCAAGCTACACGTGCAAAAAAGCACCCGGAGAGATTTTTAAAGGGATTCAAGGGATACCTTTGTACCGATGCCTATCAATCATATGAGGGCCTAGATGGAATTATTAATGTATTTTGCAACGCACATGCCCGTCGTAAGTTCGAGGAGGCTTTCAAGTCATTGCCAAAAGCAGCTACTTATAAGAACTGCGTGGCTCAAGAAGGTCTTAACTTCTTTAAAGATCTATATAAAATTGAAAAAGAATTGCACGATGTAAGTACTGAAGAAAGATATGAAAAGAGGCTGGAGAAAAGCAAGCCATTACTTGATAAATTCTATCAATAGCTGAAATACCAACTCCCCAGAGTAACACCTAAAAGTACAACTGGGCAGGCAATAAACTACTGTATAAACCATTGGGATAGCCTATCCGGGAATCTCAATGATGGCAGATTATATATAGACAATAAATCAGTGAACGTAGTATAAAAAGCTTTGCAGTATTACGCAAGAACTTTTTATTCTGTAATACTCCAAGTGGAGCAACTGCAAGTGCAGTAATATTCAGCATTTCCGAAACTGCCAAGGAAAACAACCTGAAACCATTTGAATATCTCAAGTATTTATTTGAGACTCTGCCAAACATAGACACAAAAAGTTTGACCGAGGTAGATAAGGTGCTTCCGTGGTCTGAGTATCTGCCACAAGACTGTAAATTGAATAACAAATAAGTATTATCCCTGTTCAAACTATTGAATGGGGCTTTTTATGTGCGCCCAGCATGGGCGCTTTCCCGTCGGTGAAAGTCCGATACGGGGGTTGATAGTGCCAACCGTTAGCCAATAGCAAGGGTGTCCTCGGCGACGAGGAATCCGAATTATCCGAGTAGTATTATTATCCGAGAAAAAACCTAGACATGTCCTA
>CAZUGK010000277.1:0-3505 GCA_964619815.1 uncultured Clostridiaceae bacterium
GTCCTGGAGCTAATAATACACTTCTTCCAAATACAAGCCGCATGCAGGAACAGTTATTCCTGCTCTTCCTCTATCCTTTGAAAGTATTATGCTCTTGATGTCCTCCGGATTGATTCTGCCGATACCTGTATACAAAAGAGTTCCTGTGATTATTCGGACCATATTGTATAAAAAGCCGTTACCCTTGAAATTAAAGCGGATCAACTCATTTTCATGTTCAACCGAAATGTCGTATATTGTCCGGACAGTATCAGAAACCTTACTGCCGGTGGACATAAACCCGGAAAAATCATAGGTGCCGATAAATGCCTCTGCAGCTTTCCGGAGCTTTCTTATATCTAATCTTTCACAATAGTCGACATGATATGCATAGTTCCTGAGAAGTGCAGAAGGAAATTTACTATTATTAATTAGATAGCTATACTTTTTTCCAATTGCACTATATCTTGCATGAAAATCAGGAGCTACTTCAGCAGAGTCCTTTATTACGATGTCCCTTGGCAGCATGCTGTTCAATGCAAAGGAGAACTTCTCCGCAGGTACCCTGCTTTCTGTGGTGAAGTTTGCTGTCTGCCCTCTGGCATGCACGCCCGCATCAGTCCTCCCCGAACCGTTTATCCGGATTTTTTCACCGGTTATGGCCAGAAGAGCTTTTTCGATTTCTGCCTGAATGGACGGCCCATTATCCTGCACCTGCCAACCGCAGTAATTAGTCCCATCGTATTCGATTGTAAGCTTGATGTTTCGCATATGCCTCAACCCACTAATCATAATTTCTCCAAAGTCTGGCTCAAACCCCGGAACCTCGGAACCCCGCAACCTCGTAACCTAATGGTCACCTGCTCCAAATCACCAGAAAGCAGAAGGCTGCTGTTACAAGCAATGCACTGTAATCTCTGAATTCCAGCTTCAGCTGTTTCATTCTTGTCCTGTTCTCCCCGCCCCTGTAGCATCTTGACTCCATTGCAAGTGCCAGCTCATCAGCCCGTCTGAAGGCACTGATGAAAAGGGGAACCAGAAGAGGCACCATTGCTTTCGCTCTGTTTACCAGATTTCCTGTTTCAAAATCCGCACCCCTTGCCATTTGTGCTTTCATGATTTTGTCAGTTTCCTCAAGCAAGGTTGGAATAAACCTAAGTGCTATAGTCATCATCATAGCCAACTCATGAGCAGGAACTCCGATTCTCTTCAGCGGATTCAACAGCTTCTCTATACCATCGGTCAGGGATATGGGGGATGTAGTCAGAGTCAATATAGATGCTCCGGTTATAAGGAATATCAGCCTTAATCCCATAAAACCCGCCTGATACAAGCCTTCTCGGGTGATTGTAAGACCCCAAAAGGAGTAAAGCACTTCTCCCTGCGTCATAAAAACGTTTAGCACCACTGTCAATGCAATTATCACAATCAATGGCTTCAACCCTTTGAATATGAATTTCAGGGAGATTCTTGAAAGTGCAAGCACCAAACCCATAAAAGCAACAACATAAAGGTATGAAAAATAATTTCCAACCAGAAATAATAATGTTATAAAAACAAAGGTTATAATTATCTTAATCCTGGGGTCCAGATTATGTACCGGAGTATCCCCGGGAATATATTGTCCTATGGTAATATCTTTAATCATTTTTATTACCTCTTAAAAAGCTTCAATAGCTCGTTTTTTGCTTCATCTATATTAATGCAGTCAGCAATGGAAAATCCTCTTTTCCGGAGCTCCCCAACTAAGCTTGTAACCTGAGGAACACCCAGTCCGATCTTCTCGAGGGTTTCAGCCTCTTTGAAAACATTTCTTGGAGTATCAAAGAATGCGATTTTGCCTTTATTCATTACCAATACCTTATCCACAAGGTTAGCTATATCCTCCATGCTGTGGGAAACCAGCACCACTGTAATTTTTCGCTTCTCGTGGAGTATTTTTATTCCACCAAGGATTTCATCTCTCCCCTTAGGGTCCAGTCCTGAAGCCGGGTCATCCAATATCAGCACCGTGGGCTCCATAGCCAGCACCCCGGCTATTGCTACTCTTCTTTTCTGACCGCCGCTAAGCTCAAAAGGCGATATATTGCTTACCGTATCGAAATCCAGCCCAACGAGGTTAATGGCCTCACGGATTCTTTTATCAACCTCAGCTTCAGATAGACCCAGGTTTTGAGGTCCAAATGCAATATCCTTATATACAGTTTCTTCAAATAATTGATATTCAGGATACTGAAAAACCAAGCCGACTTTTTGTCTGATTTTTTTCATCGAAACTTCTTTAGAGTTCAATTCTTCTCCATCGACAAAAATCTTTCCGCTTGTAGGCTTTAATAATCCGTTCAAATGCTGTATAAGAGTTGACTTGCCCGAACCGGTATGCCCAATCAGACCTATGAATTCGCCATCTTCTATCTCAAAGCTGACATTGTCTATTGCAACATGCTCAAAAACTGAATCCGGCATATATACATGAGACAGGCTTTCTACTTTAACCGGCATAGCTCCACCACCATTTCTTCAACAGTCAGAATATCAAGAGGCAGCTTTATGCCTTCCATATTCAGTCTGTAACTCAATTCTGTAACCTGAGGAACATCAAGTCCTGCATCTTTTACTTTTTCTACTTCCTTGAATATTTCCTTCGGCTTACCTTCCATTATTATTTTGCCGCTTTTCATAACGCATACCCTGTCAGCTTTTATTGCTTCGTCCATGTAGTGGGTAATAAGGACTATGGTTATGCCTTCCTCTTTGTTTAGCCTTATTATGGTATCCAGAACTTCCTTTCTGCCTGAGGGATCAAGGAGTGCTGTAGGCTCATCAAGGATAATGCATTCAGGCCTCATGGCAATTATTCCTGCTATAGCTATTCTCTGTTTTTGACCTCCGGACAGAAGGTGAGGACTACGTGTGGCATATTCGGTCATCTCCACTGTTTTTATCGCCTCATCCACCCTTTTTCTAATCTCAGCAGGCGCAACTCCCAGGTTTTCCGGCCCAAAAGCTACATCCTCCTCTACAATGGTGGCTACTATCTGATTATCCGGGTTTTGAAACACCATACCGGCAGTTTGTCTGATATTCCACATATTCTTTTCTTCTTTTGTGTTCATTCCCTTTACATATACAGTGCCGCCACTTGGCAGCAGCAGGGCGTTAAAATGCTTGGCAAGTGTAGACTTTCCTGATCCGTTGTGCCCCAGTATGGCTACAAACTCGCCCTTGGCTATGGAAATATTTATGTTGTCCAGAGCCGTGTTCGTGCTGCCGCTGTGGGTGCTGTATTCAAACCTGACATTTTCAGTTGTTATCATATTCGCCATATTAATTTCCTCTTTTAATTATGGTTTCGTGTTACGCGTTTCGTGTTTCGCGCCTTTAGCAAGGCTACGAAGTCCAACCCTAGCAATCACGCGTAACTCGCAACTCGTAACCCGTAACCGTTTTCCTTCCATAGCAAAACGGGACTAAGTAGTCACTTAATCCCTAATAATCAGATATATCTTATGCTTCTATACTAGCT
>CAZUGK010000278.1:0-3500 GCA_964619815.1 uncultured Clostridiaceae bacterium
GGAATTATTGTGCCTGATATAAGTGAAGATTTTTTTGCTTATGTAATCAAAGGAGTAGACGAGGTTTTAAGTAAGAGCGGATACACTATCATTCTCTGCGATACAGGAGAAAGCCCAGAAAAGGAAGAGTCATATCTGAATCTACTACTTGAAAAACAGATTGATGGAATTATTCTTGCAACAGTTGATAAATCGCATAAAGAGCTGGATATTCTGTTCAATAAAAATATGCCAGTCATATTTATTGATAATCTACCAAATATCAAAACAAATTATGATTCTGTGATTATTGATAACAGTAAAGCCAGTTATATAGCCGTAGAGCATTTGATTAAACTGGGTCACCGAAAGATTGGTGTCATTACGGGAAAACTTGATGAAACTACTGGATATGAACGATTATTGGGGTATAAGAAAGCTTTTATGGACAACGGAATCGACATTGATGAAAACTTAATAAAAATTGGAAACTTTAAAGAAAAGTCAGGGTATGAAAATATGAAAGCCCTGTTGAGAGCTGAAAAACAGATAACTGCAGTATATGCAGCCAGCAGTAAAATGGCATATGGGGCAATAAAAGCTATTAGGGATGAAGGTCTAAGGGTACCTCAGGATATTGCTGTGGTTGGCTTTGACGTTCACGATGCCTCTGGACTGATATCACCCGGAATCACAACCGTACTCCAACCTGAAGAGAGTATTGGCAAGGTTGCTGCAGAGCTTATGATAAAAAGGGTACAGAACAAAGGAGAAAAACTCAATCAGAAAATTGTATTGGAACCCAGCTTAGAAATCAGGGAATCCTGTGGAAATCAAATCAGTAAACTAAAGAAAAAGAAATAAATCTTGAGTGTAGAGTCTAACTCTATAGCATCTTTCCTCATATTGAATTCAATGTTATATTTTTTGCTTTGCGAAATCGCTTGCTTGGCTAAATTTGTGCTGCAGTTGTCCGTTAATAAATTTTATCAGGTTTTATTACTTGATAAATATCATCATAAATCTACATTACATCTAAATTGAAAAGGGGGATTTTAATGGCTTACTTTGATGCAAAAGAGCATGGAGAAAGAATTGAAAGAGTAAAAAAGATTCTTGAAAAAAACAATCTGGATTTTGGATTTGTCTATTACGATGAATTTAATCTAGCAAATGGGTGGTATCTGACAGCATGGTGTCCACAATTTGAAAGCGGAGCTGTACTGGTTCCAAGAGATGGTAAACCTATGATTTTAGGAGGTCCGGAAAGTGAACCTTTTGCAAAGCTGGATAGTGCAATAAGAGAAACCAGAAATTTGCCAGTGTTTATGGTTCCTGAAGAAGAGTATCCAAATGCAACCATCATATCTTTTGCAGAGCTGTTTCATGAAATCAGCAGAGAAAAGAAGGTCGCAAGAGTTGGTATGATTGGGGCGGATCAAATGCCGGTTGCTGTCTACAGACAAATTGAAGAGAACTTTAAGGGTGTTGAGCTTGTTGATGTGACAGATGAATTTCTAAAACTCAGACACGTAAAAAGCAAATGGGAAATTGAACAGATCAGGAAAGCATTCAGCCTCTCCTATGAAGCTTACAAAGTCATGATTGAAAAAGTAAAACCTGGTGCATACGAATATGAAGTAGCAGCAGCAGGTGAAGCAGCTGCTCGTACAAATGGAGCAAATAACTTTGCTTTTAAAGCAATTGTTGGAAGTGGAGCAAGATCAAATGCTGTTGTACCTACTGCAGGAGATAAGGTAATGCAGGAAGGTGAAATGGTAATGTTGGGGTTGGCACCGAGATGGAAAGGTTATGCCGGGGTTGTTGGAAATACATTGCCTGTAAGCGGGAAATTCACACCTGCTCAGGAAGAATGCATGAAGCATGTTAAAGAGGCATATTACCTTACACACGAAATGCTGAAACCGGGAAAAATAGGTAAAGAGTTATATGCACCTGCAAAAGCTTATTTTGAAAAAGTAGGATATTCAAAATATCTGGTTTGTCCTTTTGTACATACGATAGGCATCAATGAAGCCGAAGCACCTTTTTATGGGCCAAACAGCATAGATGAGTTAAAGCCTGGTATGACAGTATGTGTCGATGTTAGCTTTTTCGGTCATCCGGAGTTTAATGGTGTCAGAATAGAAACAGGTTATGAGATTACAGAAAAAGGTGCCTTACCTCTTTGTGAGGAAATGGATAAAATTCTTTTAAGCCAAAGATAGTTAATAAGGGGGGGTGGACACGATGGAAAATGGAAAGAAAAACTGGGTATTCGCCGATGGGGATTTGCCGCCAGCAGGCAATCAGGAGCCATTAGGGCATGAAGCTTTGATGGTTGTGAACCTGAATGGGGAAAAGGCAGATTTAAGTATAGACATTATATTTGAAGATAAAGAGCCTGTTAAGGGATTGAGCCACACTCTGGAGGGTGAAAGAGTAGTTTGTTTAAGGCTGGATAAACCTATATGTGACCAAAATTATCAGATTCCTAATGGGCAATATGCTCTGGTGTTACATAGCAATGTGCCTGTAGTGGCGGTATTTGGTAGACTGGATGTTAGGCAGCCGAATATGTCATATTATCCGGTACAGGGATATAGTTTCTAACTAAATTTTAATGTGAGGAAAGTATATGGACACTAAATGGTTTAACAATAGCTATCGAAGAAATTTAATTGATATGCATATACCAGATTGGGACAAAAAGTTTCTTGAGGAATTTGATCCGGAAAACTACGTAAACATGCTTAGATTAGCTAATATTGATACAGCATATATATATTCATCATCATGCCTTGGCATTAGTAATTGGCCATCAAAAACCGGTCATATGCATCAAGGGTTGAACGGCAGGGATGTATTGGGTGAAATCATTGCAGGTTGTCATAATGCCGGAATAAAGGTTGTTGTCTACTATAATTTTTGGTCGAAATGGGCTTATGATAATCATCCTGATTGGAGAACAATATCAGCAAAAGGTGAGGGTACTGCAGAATATTTGTGGACTGAAGGAAGATATGGTGTTTGTTGTCCTAATTCTCCTTATCGCGATTATGTACTTGAACAAATTGAAGAGTTGTGTAAAAGATATGACTTCGAAGGTCTATGGATTGACATGATATTATGGCCATACACCGTATGCTATTGTGCACACTGTAGGACAAGATTTGCTAAGGAAGTCGGAGGAGAGATACCTAAAGTTATTAATTGGAATGACAAAAAGTGGACTTCTCTTCAAAGGAAAAGGGAGGAGTGGCTGGCTGAATTTGCAGGAATGATAACTTCCAAAGCAAAAAATATAAAACCTGATATTACAGTTGGACACCAATGTGCAGGCTGGTCTACTGGGTGGCAAGGTGGCTTTTCACTTCCGTTTTATGAAAAAAGTGATTATTTGAGTGGAGATTTTTATGGAGGTTCCTTGGAACAGTCTATAGTCTGTAAACTATTTTATAGCTTGTCAAAAAACGGTACATTTGAGTTCATGACTTCCAGGTGCCCGGACCTAAATGATC
>CAZUGK010000279.1:0-3439 GCA_964619815.1 uncultured Clostridiaceae bacterium
TGCGGGGCAGGAGCCGTCCATCCAACCTCTTCCCAGCTTCCCGGCTGTACTGCTTCTCCTGTCACTATATGCATAGTATAATTGTCTCCGCAGCTTCCAAGACGTGCCAGCGTAACTCTCCCTGTCTTCACTTTCGAAACATTAAGTATACCTTCACTCAGTTGTCCAAAGCTTGCAGGGAGAACCTTTATTGCACCCTCAGTCACTTCAGCCGGGATATAATCAGGAACTCCGACAAGAACGCGATCCTTCATGAATTCATAAAATTCCATATAGGCGGAAATCTGTCCGGTAGCATATCTGGTGATAAGCTGGGTTACAGCGCCCAACGCGTCATTTTCGGGAATGGTACATTTATTTAATTCATTGGCAATAAGCATGAATACCATTGAAGGTGGGAATTTCAGGAGCTTTTTCATACCGTCGACATCAATAAGAGATATTGCATCATAATCTTTTTCCTGAAGCTTATCCTTGATAGCGAGATAGACGCTCGCGCCAAACTGAAGAGTCTGTGGATTCGCTTCACTTTGAAACTCCCATTCGGATAAGACCTTGTTGACAACCTGCTCCACATCTTCTTCCAACAGTTTTTCCATTCTCTGGACAATCTCCAGCATTTCAAAGAACTCAATCTCGGTACCTATTTTGGATTTTAGTGAAACACCGTCAAACATGGTTCCGTAAAGCCGCATATCCCTGTAGCCCATCATTGCAACCTTGCTTCTTTTCAGCATTCTGACTGCTCTGGCAGCACATGCAAACGAAACAATATCATCTATTTTAGACTGCGAATCAGGATTATCATATACATATTTAAATTTGAAACCCATATCTTCCATGGGTTTTCTGAGTGCGGAGGTTCCTGCCTGAGCCGCAGTTGTCCCCAACCTTCCTCCTATACTGCTGCCTGCAAGACCCCATAAAAGCATGGGCAGCTCTTTAAATTCACTTATAACATCAATCACCGCATGGGATGGAATCCATCCTGTAATACAGACTACCAAAAAATCAAATTCTTCATCTTTAAGCCTTTTAATTGCACCTTTAACCTCTGCTCCGGCTTCATCATCACTGACAAAACCTGCTGACACCAACTCAATTTCAGCTTCTCTGAGCAGTTGCTCCGCAATCCTGCATTTCTCCTCAATAACCTCTATCGGAGTATTGACCTCGCCGAAGCCTACAAATCCAGCCTTACACCTTTTCATATTTTCATCCCTTCAGTAATTAGTTTTATGTCTTTTAAATGAATATATCTAAAACTTTAAAAAATACAAAAAGACTCAACACCCAATCGACAGCATAGGGTTTTTCCTGATTGATGCTTCAAAAGGATGTTGAATCTTTTAGCCTATCCATAGCTCAATAGCATAAAAGTTCCAGCTATTTTATTTAATCAGTTAGCAGCTTTATATCTTGCGTAACGAGCTTGATTGACTTCAATTATCTTGTCAAGGCCAAGTTCTTGCAGCTTTTTAATATGAGCATCCCAATTATCCAGAGACTCATTTCCCAGGATCAGGTTCATTGACAGTTCTTCCGAATAACTCTTTAAGGCGGTACTATACTTGTTAAGAATGTTTAATTCTATCGGAGAAGCAATTGCATACATACTTGAAGAGAATGGGCTTGTAACAAATGGGCGGTATTCTATGATTGCTAAACGACGCAACTCTCCACGCCTTCCCCTTTCATTAGGAAATGCTTCCACTAATTTTTGAGCTGTGCATGTACTTTCACCTCTGCCTTGAAAGGACGGTAGTACATTCCCCATAAATACCCCCATACCACCCTTATTTGCCTGATATGTTTCTTTGGGTGTTAAATTCTGATTGATTAATTCTATTTTATCTTCTCCGGTTTTTTCATCTTTGCTGATTTTATAATCAACACCTTCGATGCCAGCTCCGGCTACACGGCTATACTCATCAGAAAATGCATAATCAATAAGTTTAATTACACCTTCTACGTCTTTACAGTTTTCGGTAATAGCCCATTTGTTGTATGAGAGGTCAGCTGCATCAGTAAGCATCAGAGGTTTAACACCCTCTTTTGCCTGCAAAGGAGGAAGGATTGCATAATCCGGATTTTTGGCGTCTTTAATCAGATCCTCAAACCAGGAAGCAATTGCATAGGAGCGAAGAGCTGAAACTTTGTTCTCTGCTATCCTCTGGTTAACAGCCTCTTCAGTTGCGCCAACCATGCCGACATCAAAGATGCCTTCTTTTGCCAGCTCTCTCATTAGCTTAAAGTAGTCCTTTACGCCTTCCTGGTACCAGGGACTTGTAACTTTATCGTTATTGGGATCAACAGCAACGATATCGGGAACAAGTCCGAACCACTGGGCAACCCCTGTAAAGAACGAGTAGGAATAATTGTCAAACAAAAGCATTTCGTCTTTTGCTCCATTGCCGTTCATATCATTGTCACGGAAAGCACGAAGAGCATTTATCCATTCTTCTACTGTTGTCGGCATTGGCAGTCCAAGTTTATCCAACCAGTCTTTGCGGATTGCATTGTTAATAACCTGGAGGTTTGGTACAACATTGCCACTATCCAAAACAACATCATTTGCTGTAATAGCGCTGGCGAACCAGTATCTTTTACCATCAGGAGCAGTGGTTAAACTCTTGGAGTAATTTAAATGACCCTCAGCAAATTTCTTTTCAATAGTACCATCACTGTACTTCTTAATAGCTTCATTAACATCAATAATTGTGCCCTGCATGCCCAAACTTACTGCAGTCATGTCATCCAACGGACTTATATTTACCATATCAGGCAAATCTAGAGCTGCGGCCATACGCGTCTGGATAACTGTGTCATATTGCTCGGGAACAATCCACTCAAATTCCAGTTCCATATTTCTTTTTTTTAGCAGTTCTAGAAAAAGTCTCCACGAAGCAAGTTCTTCTCTGTCTTCCCATTTAGCCCAATCAACAAATTTAGATGGTCCCATCAATTTAATCTTATGTACAGTTTCAACCGTAGCGGAACTTTGTACGGAACTCTGTGAAGAGGATGAGGTACCGCTGCTGCTATTGATGCCTCCACTTTGACAAGCTGACAATAACAGCACTGTGATGAGAATTAGACTAAGAAATACTACTGACTTTTTTTCTTGACTTTTCATTTGATCTCCTCCTAAAATTTAATATTTGTTTTAATCTATTTCAACTAAATAGATTCCAAAGTATTATGCTTTCAATGATCCAAGCATAAAGCCCTTCATAAAATGTTTTTGAAACATTGGATAAACAAAGAGAATAGGTAGTGTGACAAAAACAATCATCGCATATTTCAACTGACTGGCAGTTAAAGCTCTCTGCTGTGCATCCCTTATTTCTTGAGCTGTTCTTAAATTTTTCAGATCAACAGTCTGTGCAACCAGTATCCTCTGCAAATACATCTGCAATGGGTGCTTATCAGCAGATGG
>CAZUGK010000280.1:0-3420 GCA_964619815.1 uncultured Clostridiaceae bacterium
GCTTCATAGTTTTCCGCTATTCCCCAATTTATGCACATTTCCACCGCCTTCTGTGCATACTCCATTGCCTTGTCGTATTCTCCCATAGCATAGTAAAAATCTGCCCTATGCTGATAGAAAAACTGCATAAGATTGCCTGAATCCTTAAGGTTGTTAAGAAGCTCTTCGGAGATGTTGATGTACATCGCCGCTTTCTTGTAATCCTCCATTTCACTGCTTGCGATTATAAGGTTTATATTGAGCAGTGTCTTTATAACCATGTTCTGAGATACACGTACAACCTCCAGGCCTTTATTGTAGTATTCAATGGTCTCGCTATGGCAGTCCTCTATCCTATAAATCTCTGCAACATTGTTATAGCTTCTTTCCATTGAGCTCAGATCGTTTAGCTTCTGGCTGACACTCAGGCACTTTTCGTAATACTCCCTGGCCTTCTGCATGTCGTTGTAGTATTCGGAATATACATAGCCTATTGAATTCAAGGTATAAGGAATGTATTTATATGCGGAAAGCCTTTCAAGTATAACCATGCCTTTCATTAGTATTACAAGGCTCTCTTCATACTTGTTCTTATTGGCTATTGTTCTGCCGTAGGTCACAAGGGCTCTCGCATAAAAGCACTCGAACCGTTTGTTGTCTATAGTATCTATTATCCTCTTCAAAATTTTCATATAGGAATTGTACTTTCGTTTGTTCAGCATCATGTCATTAAGACTGAGAACCAGCTCATACAATCCTTCGTGGTATGGAACGTCCCTTAAAAGCCTCTTTGCTTTGACTGCATACCTGATGGCACTCTTCTTGTCGTCTATCTTATATGAAAGTGAAAACCTTTTAATATATATGTCCGTAAGTGCTTTCAAATCATTGGCGCTGCTTGCGGTCCTCTCTGCCTCGCCGTAATAGTCCATGGACTTATTGTATTCCCCTATCTGCTCGTACAGCTCGCCAAGCTTGCTGCAAACAAGCATTTTTTCGGTGCTTACATTCTCCCTGTCAAACATATTATATGACTGCTCCAGAAATTGAATAGCCTGGCTCACCAAATTGCTGGATATCATTTTTTCAGCAGAATTCATAAGGTATTCGATAGCTTCCTTATACCTCATTGCCTTTGTCATGTGGAAAATCAGTTCGTCTTTATTCTCCCTGTTCTCCTTGTTGAACTTATCCTCAATTATATATGAAGCCGTCAGGTGGTAATTGAGTTTTACTTCCTGCGGTATTCTTTCGTAGATTGACTTCTTTAAGTTTATGGAGCTGAAATCAAAAGATATCCCCCAGTCATCCACCTTTCTTGACAATATATTGATTGTTTCCAACCGGGAAAGCTGCTCGTCAAGCTCATCCCCGCTAATATCAAACATTTTCATCAATATATCGGAGGATACAGCTGTGTTAAATATTGACACCATATTTATAAGCTCATTCTGCAGAGGAGTCAGCCTGCTGATTTTATTAAGTGCAAAGTCATCTATATTAAATGACAGGTTCAATTTATCAAAATCAATTTTGTTGAGAACCCATTCTCCTCTGTCGTTGATGTAAATATGGTTATTTATAAAAAGAAAATAGATAATCTCATATATGAATTTTGGATTGCCCTCTGTTTCTTTATATACCTTGGCAGCAAAATCAAGGTATGGCCTGTCCATACCCAGCAAAAGCCTTATATATTCTGCGGTTTCATTTATGTTAAGGTTATTGAGCTCAATGTTTTCTGCATATCCCATATCAGTCATGGAGCTGCAGAATTCTCTCAGCTTGGAGTTCTCTTCTATACTCTGTATTCCTACTCCTGCAAGGAGATAAATCTTGCCCTTGCCTTCACTCCTCATAATATAGTTCAATACGGAAACAGAGTCCTCGTCTATATAGTCAAACCCGTTTACAGCCATGACATAGGAATGCTTTAGCGAAGCTTCCAGCAAAAAATTTCCAAGCCTGTATATAAGCCTTACCTTGTCTTCTTGTCTTATTACGCTGCTGCATACCGGAGCTGAAGGGATTCCTGTTATTTCGGGGATTATATTGGATATATCGGTTATATACTTGTCAATTATCTCCTTGTCGGTAGTCCTCATAATTTCTTTGATCAGCATTATTATATAGTAAAAGCTGCAGGGCATATCCTCATTCAGGGTATTGAACATTACTGTAATGCCCTCTTGCTCAAGCCTATAGGCGGCAGCTTTAATGAAGACTGATTTTCCGGTACCCGTACCGCCTTTTATTATTGTTGCCTTAGGCTGGTTTTTATTCTCATAAAGATACCCTTTTACAGTTTTGATAATCCTTTTAAAATGATGCTCTCTTGATACAAGGCTGGTCGCATAGCGGGGGAGCTTTTGAAGATGCTTTTTTTCTATTATGTTATAGCTCCTGTTCAATTTTCTGTTTATATCTTCCACTATTTTTTCTACTGATTCGTATCTGTCTCCTGGTTTTAAGGAAGCGCACTTTTTTATTATCTCAGTTATCTGAACCTTCCTCTTGTCATCTGCAGCTCCGAATTTCTCCAGCTCGTCCTTGAAGTTGGAACCTTCCACGTTTATTTTGCTGAATATGTAGAACATCAAAGCCCCAATAAGATAAACGTCGGATGCCTTGGAATAATTCCCGAACTGGAAGGCTTCAGGGGATTTGAAGTAGTTGTTTTCCCTGTCGAACATTACAGATCTCTCAGTACCTTGTATATAAGGCAGTGTAGAAACCTTCAGAAGTATTTTCTCCTTTTCCTGCACCACAAACAGTTCATTGACGTTGACGCTGCAAAGCAGAAAACCTCTCATATGCAAATACTTAATCAATGAACACAGCTGCACAGCAAGATCTAATCTCACATCAAAGCCTTGATTTTTTACAAATTCAAAAAGACCTACTCCACTAAAGTGTTCGTAGGTATAATAATATTTATTTGCAACTGTCGGTTTTGTACCTATGTCCAGTATCTTGTTGAAGAAATAAAAATCTATCAGGTTCGGATGATTCAGGTTTCTGTAGTCAAACATGTTGAGCTTCATATATTCGATAAAATCCTGGGTTTCCTTCTGATGGTTTATTATTCTGAGATTTTTGACCATGTAGCCTCTTTGGGCATCTTCAACAGCTGCGGTGCTTCCATAGCGATCCTCATTGCTCACTGCTATAACCTTGTATTGGGTATTTATGAACTGCAATTTTATTCCCCCAAAACACAGCAAAGCCATGTATATAATATATGGTGGAGATATTAGTTCAACTTATTTTACTAGTAGTATTTTTATAATATTCTATCATATTCAGATAAAAAATAATAGCATGTATAGATTCAAATTATCATACATGCCATAATAATATTTATTGTTTTCCCGTCCTTAGTGCCACAGCCATAATATCGGAAAGAGTCTTCACATAGTTGTAGGTTCCCGCATCAAACTC
>CAZUGK010000281.1:0-3371 GCA_964619815.1 uncultured Clostridiaceae bacterium
CTACGTTCAACTTCTTGAGAAGCGGAAGCAGCTCACAGCAGGTTTTGGACATTTCCTCCATAAACTGCCAGCTTGAAGTTACCCTGCCATCCCTGGGTTCGTCTTCGCCGCTTCTTCCCATTATGAAGCTTCCTTCAGGAGACTGCTGAATGTAAATATTCAGTGCAAAACCCATGTACATAGGTCCCTGCAAAGGTGCAACAGGCTCAGTAACAAGTATCTGATGCCTTTCCGCATAAATCGGAATATCAACACCGGCCATGTCGCTTATTGCCTTTGACCATGCTCCGGCTGCATCTACCACAATAGGAGTGGATATGAAGCCTTTATCAGTGTCAACCCCGACAACTTTGCCTTTATCGACCTTTATTCCGGTAACATTTGTATAAGTCATTATCTCTACTCCAAGGCGTTTAGCCGCATTGGCAAAGGCCTGGGTAGTATGGAACGGATTAAGGTGTCCATCCTTTTCACAGAAGGTTGCACCTGCGATTTTTGTCTCATCCATATAAGGAATTATCTCTTTTGCTTCCTTAGGAGTCAGATATTTTGTAGGTATACCGAGGCTGTTCTGAAGCACAACGTTTTTCCTGAACTGCGCGTCCTCTTTCTCATTTGCTGCTACTATAAGGTAGCCACCCTGCTTAAATCCTATGTCAAACTCGTATTCCAGAGTTTCATTAGCTTTTTCATAAAATTCCGTACTGAACTTAGCCAGACGGCAATTCATTTCGGTTCCCCACTGCATTCGTATTCCGGCTCCGCATCTGCCGGTGGAACCGCTGCACAAGAAAGACCTCTCAATTACAACGATATCCTTTACGCCTTTTTTAGCCAGGTTATAGGCTATAGCGCAGCCGGATATGCCTCCCCCTATAATTACAACACTTGCAGTTTTATTCATTATCTTCACCTCCGGACAAAGCTCCCAGCTTTATTGGTTTTGTCGGCGGTCTGAAGGTAGACATCCTGAGTTCAGACATCTTTGTGCCTGTTGCAGCGGACAATTCCTGCATGATAAGCTGTCTGCAGGTTCTACCTTGGCAAGGGCCCATTCCTGCTCTGGATATTCTTTTGATTTCGTCTATGCTCTGATAGCCCTTCCTTATTAACTCCCTTATCTCCCCGAGAGTTACTTCCTCACACCGGCAGACCATTGTATTATCGCTGTAGTAGTCTTCTATGCTGAAGCACCTTACTGTCATTGAAAATTCCTTCGGAACTACCAGGGAAACTAAAGGAGTTCTGTCCTGGGCTTTAGTATTCTGTACTTTTTCAACCTTTGCTCTGCATACCGGGTTTCCTTCTCTATCCAATCCGGTAACATAGCTTCCCTCTTCCGGCAGAGGCAAAAACTCATAAGGAACCTTTACCAAAGCTTCTTTTTCGGAATAGGTTTCATCTATGATAAAAATTGCAAGTCCCGGGCAATTGCTTGCACACAAGCTGCAGCCATTACACTTTTCATGGTCTATCTCGGGCCTGTTGTTGATATCTTCAAATTCTTTTATTGCTCCCCTTTTGCATGCAGTCTGGCATGGATTGCAGGGTATTCGCTGGAAGCATTCAATTACTGCAACTGGTCCTTTATCCCTTCTTTCCGCTGAAGGGGTAACGTCGGCTAAATTTTCCGGAGTTGCTATACCGGTTTTTTCCAACATATCGCTTACCTCCTTATACTATCAATTGGTTAAGACCTTTGCGTATTTTCTCACCTACCGGGCCAGACCTCAAAGCATTCAACTGTTCAATATAGTCCTTCTTTAATTCTTCGAAGTCCTCTGAAGCGTGTCCGAGGTTCTTTGCTGCACAAAGGCCTGCAAGCCTTCCTTCAACCATAGCACTGCTTGCCTCTTCAACACCTGCAACGTCTCCCGCTACATATATGCCTTTAATACTTGTCTGCAGCTCTTCGTTGCGAAGGGGAACATGGCCGCCAAGCTCAGGTACGAATTTCATATCACAGCCTATTTGCCATAACAATTCTGCCAAAGGCGACAGTCCGACTGAGATGCACATTACATCAGCTTCTATATCCGTTTCTGAACCCGGGATAGGCTTCCAGTTTTCATCAAGCTTCCAAACTGTAACCTTCTCCAGGCTATCTTTTCCGTGTGCGTATTTTACAGAGCAGGAAGTAATTATCGGAACGCCCATTCTTCTGATTTTTGATGCATGCACCAAATAGCCTCCTATTTTGGGTGCCGCGTCTATTATTGCTTTTACCTTTATTCCGGCCTGCATAAGCTGATAGCTTACTATAAGTCCGATATTTCCTGCGCCTACCATTACGACGCTATTGCCGGGAGCAACGCCATAAACGTTCATTAGCGTTTGAACTGCCCCAGCTCCATAGATTCCCGGCAGGTCATTGTTCGGGAATGTCAGGAACTTTTCAGAAGCGCCGGTTGCAACAATTATTGATTCCGGTTTTATCTTAAGATACTTTCCGTCCTTTTCAACTGAAAGTACGCCATCCTCATAAAGTCCTATTACTGTAGCATCATTCATGATCTCTACATTATCCTGATATTTCATAAGCTCCTTGGTCAATATTTCAGAAATGTCTATACCCCTCACTGAGGCATACTGCTTCTGTGAGCCGAAGAACATATGTGTCTGCTTTACCAACTGCCCGCCAAGCTGGCTGTTTCTGTCAATAAGTATAACTTTTGCGCCGCAGGCGGCAGCATTTATAGCTGCAGATAGTCCGGCAGGACCTCCGCCAACAACAACTATTTCAGTATGCTTCACTTTAGATCCCCCTTTCCTATCTGAGTTTCTACTACCATACCTTCCTTGAGCTTCTCAACACAAACTCTTACATTCGGTTCACCATTGACTACCATAAGGCAGGAAGAGCAATTGCCTATAGCGCAGTAAAAGCCCCTTGGCCTATTCAGTTTGTGGCTATGGCCCAAGACTTTAACCCCTGCAGCATGCAGAGCAGCTGCTATAGGTTCATTTTCATACCCTTCATATTCTTTTCCGTCAAATGAGAACTTTACTTTCTTACCCCTATTGAATGTTATAACCGGATGCTGGTCAATTCTCACAGGAATTCCTCCTTTCGCTAATAACAATAACATTTATATTTAGCAATTTGCATGCCAATAGGAATATGGCATATAAGTAAGGTATAGCAAGCGTTATAGTAAAGTCAGAAATTTCAGATGTCAATATATTGACATCTGAAGCGATAATCGACATAAAAAGCGTCAATATACTGACGGTAATGTCAACATACTGACGCTTTGTTCAATGCACTTTTATTTTTCCAGATTATATTTCTTAAGCTTGAAATACAGAGTGCTCCTTGGTATATTCAACAGCTTTGCTGCATGGGCCTTATTGTTCCTTGAGATTTTCAT
>CAZUGK010000282.1:0-3369 GCA_964619815.1 uncultured Clostridiaceae bacterium
AAGCTCCAAAGCCAATAAAACCTCAGGACAAAGACGAAAGATTGATTCAAGCACTTGAAAAACTCCTCGTTGGCCCTGCTAAAGAAGATCGTATAATCTCCTTTGGAGGTGTTGAAAATGCCTCAGCTGTCTGATTATGAAAATGGGTCTGCACCTTCCAAGAATGAAGGATTTGAAACTGTAGTAAAAAACGTAAGCCAGTGTAGTGTAACGTTGAATAAAAACACGAAGGGTTATGGGTGGGAATTAAAGGCATATGCCGACACGATGAATATTGCAATTGATCTTGCAATAGCAGCTGATAAGAGACTTAGAACCCAGTTTGGAGGCGGTCAAAGTGAGTGAAAAACAAACTGAAGGCAACGTCACTGAGCTCCCTCAAATATGCTATCAGCGCACTATCATCACCCTTGATAAGCATGACTATATAAATATAGACGTGAAGGGCCCAAGCCTAGACGAATGTATGAAATTTTTTGTAAAAATCATGGAGAGTGTTGATAGTGAGTGAAATCCTTAAAACCCCGAGCGCCAACAAGGAGATCCGGGATCTCACTCAAGCAGAGGTAACACCTCTCTCCAATTTTAATTTTTCGATCTCTGTTAATGTCAAAGTTGACCCTGAACTCATAGAAGCTCTTCAAAAAATAACATCCTGCCTGGAGAGAATAAGACCCATACATTCCGAAGCAGTCCAGGACGAGCAAGAGCCTGCTTATATTGAAAACATCCCTGTCAAAAATGAACAGTATGGTCAGCTCAAATACGACGATACAAAATGGAACCTTGTCCCTAAGTATCACAATTTTAAGTGGAGACAGGACAAAGAGGGTAAACTGCACCTAAAATATTATGCCGGTGAGGTAGTAACTACCTGGGAAGAAATGGAGAAGCTGCAAGGAATGAATCTTAGGCAGCAGCGGGAAGAGATCCAGAAGTTTGACAGGGCCAACAACAAAAAAACAGCTGTTCGTGTTTTCTTAGATAGCGTTAAGAAAGGGATTATTAAGAAGCCGGTCAATCCGGATGAAGAGCTTGAAAAGAACTTTTCTCAGTTTGAAGCTGAGGAAGATCCGGATGCAAAATTCAGGCAGATGGTGACCCCGTATCATAGCACCAAGCCGGACGAAAACTGCGGAAAGGTAGAAGGAGGGATGGTCGAATGATCCCCTCTGATCTTTCTAGTTTCTTGTCTTTGATGTCAGACGGTAGACAGTTTGATGCTAGAGTTGGCCTGTGGGAAATGAATTTAGAGATTTATCCAGGCTGTCAAGTGGCTTACTGTTCGGAGGGGTGCTAATGGTCTTAATATCATTCTCCGAGCCTGATCACGTCAAGAAGATTCTTGATGGAAGTAAGAAGCAGACAACAAGGCAGCCTAGGAAGAGCCCTATAAAAGTCGGGGATGAGGCTCAGCTGTACTACAGATCACGGATGCAGAAAAACTGTAAAAACTGCATCTATGGAAAATGTATGTATGCAGTACAGGGGAACAGTGACTTTGTATATGAAATAAAATGTGACCAGTACACAAATTTTTTTGGAACTGGAAAAATTATAAAAGTTGAAGAGTTGGACTTTACTTTATTGAGTCCTGCTGCGCTTGAGGCCTGGGCCGTGGCTAATGGATTTGATAGCTGGAAGCAGGCTAATCAGTGGTTTTCTGAAAAATATGATTGGAAATGGGCTTTTACTCGTTGGACGGTCATCACATGGGAACCCAACTGGCTAAAAGAGGAGGTGATCGCTTGAAAGAGAACTGCTTCAGATGCCATAAAATAATTCCTGAACTATCCCCTTCTACGGGCATCCGGCTCGAGAGTGAGAAGGTCCTCTGCATGGAATGTGCCTTAAAAGGTTGTGATAGGGCACTTGAGAAAGCAAATGTTCTCAGGGGGACTAAATTTTGAACGCAGATTTGATAGCCCGCAATACGAAGGCATGTGAGAACGGTCACTTCTGCGAAGAATATGCAAGAAGAATGATTCCTGGGCTTGAATGGGTTGGGGGAAAGTATGACGCTCTTTTGAATGGTGTCCCGTTAGACGTAAAGGGGTGTGAAGCCTGGGTATTCAGGGCTGAGAGAGTCAGTAAAAGAAGGGCTGGTAGAGTAACATTAGGGCGTGACCAGAAAAGAGAATTAGAAGAAAATAATGGGTTATATTTTTGCGTTGTCCATATTGGAGAACTTATCATAGATTCCTTTTTAGTCCCTGCTGTAAAGGTTCCAGAAGTTGAACAGGTGACCTGGACGACTATGCAGAAATTAGCGGAAGTGGTCTAATATGCAGATAGTTTACGAAACGAGAGGAGGGGCAAGAGAATATGCTCCACTTGCTGTAAATTTGTATAATGGCTGTTCCCATGGCTGCAAATATTGTTATGCCCCTAAAGTTCTGCATCGGATCCCCGAAGCGTTTTATTCAATGATTACTCCTAGAAAGGATGCTATTAAGAATTTGACTCATGACCTTGCACACCTTGAGAGTATCCAGGATGATAGAGAAATATTACTCTGCTTTACCTGCGACCCGTACCAGGACCTCGATGTTGACCTGCAGCTCACCAGACAGGCAATAACATCTATGATAGCTTTTGGAAGGAGATTTACTGTCCTTACAAAAGGTGGGGCCAGATCAGCAAGAGATTTCGACCTGCTGCAAGAATACAACGAAAAGTGCAGGTATGGGGTTACCCTGACTTATGCCTCAAATCTTGACTCGAGGAGGTTTGAGCCTGGAGCTGCAGTAACAAGTGAGAGGATTGCAGTCTTAAAAGAAGCTCATGGGAGGGGAATAAAAAACTGGGTCAGTTTAGAACCTGCTTCGAATATTGAAGATGTGATGGATTTAGTAAAAAGGACTAAAGATTTCACAGATGAGTATCGGATAGGTAAGTTAAACTATGACCCTAGAAGCAAACTGATTAACTGGAAACAGTTTAAAAAAGACGTTGTTGAATTCTGCGATCAGGAAGGTATCAATTATAAGCTGAAAATGGACCTGGAGGTTCTCTAATATGCACCTTCCTAAAATCCTTTTTAAAGGCTGGCAAGAAAGCCTGCTGATCCTCAGTAAATCTCACTATGAGCTTGTGAGAGTGTCTCGAAAAGTTCAGCATCTATTAATTATCCCAGAAGAGAAAACTGTCTCGGGGGCATGTTGATGAAATATAAGTGCCCGGTATGTGCCTCTCTGGTTTCAGATAGAAGTGCAAGGTCTGTAAAGGGCCATTTTATTTCTGGAAAAAAAAAGCTGATTTATTACAGAGCTTGTCCGGTATGTAAGAAAGATTCTAAATTTTACAATGAAGCCGGGTACGTGGACGGAACCTGCTGGACTGAGTTTAATGACTCAGGTGAGCCTTTTG
>CAZUGK010000283.1:0-3361 GCA_964619815.1 uncultured Clostridiaceae bacterium
CTCTTGAGCCAAGCTTCTCCATGCCTTCAATACTTCTTATATTCTCACTTTTTCCACGCCTTATAAGGTCGTCCGGAGATTGGTCCCCCGCCGGTGCAATTTGCGGGAGCACATGTACCTTGTGAGAAAAGCTTTCCTGTATTTTTCTTCTTGCTACGCCCATATAATCCGCAGATATAAAGGTTGCTGATTCGACAACCTGAGCAGGGCATGCGGCATTCACTATTACCCCTGTCAATTCATCATTCATATCCCAGAAATACATCAGTTCTATTCCATGATCTGAAGGGGCTTCCAACTCAACAAAATTTGTTGTTTCTGTCGATCCGTACATTACAGCCCTGTCATCATAAATAACTCTCCTGCAGTGCCCTACCACCGCACGCCCGAGTTCCCAGCTCACCTTGGAAGGTTTCCGGCTTTTCCACGCATCAATAACTGCCTTTTTCATCTTCTGAAGCAGAAACTCGACATATTCTGAGGGTTTCATAAATTCATCGCTGCTCAGCTTTCGCCACTCAGTCCAGTTGGTCAAATCGGGAGCCTCATCCGACATACAGGGACCAGTGTGCGTATGTATGGCAAAGGTCAAAATATTGTTGACATCCAGATCTTCCAATTCTCCACTAACCATCTCCCTTAGCCGGTCTAATAACTTCTTTTCAGTAAAAATAAGATCACATGACACCAACACTGCCTGATTGCAGGTTCCATCCTCACTCCTGTTTTCAATGGCAAGAGCTGTAGCCATCAATGGGTCATGCACGCCTTCTGATATTCTTTCATGGAACTGGCCAAATATTAATACTTTTTTTTGAGGCGTAATATCCTCAGTTGCCCAGCCTGTAAAAAGTGTACCGTTACTCATTCTTGTATACCTCCGACATAAACTTGATTTTAATAAATTTCAAACTTGGCTTTTAGGCTGTTTACCATTACTTCAAACTCACCTGGCTCGACGACCTCATTTAGCTCTCTATCAATTATCGACAGGTCTGATTGAGGAATCTCAAAAATTACTTCTTTTTCCTCTCCCGGAGTAAGCTTTACTTTTTCAAATCCTTTTAATTCCCTGACTGGAGTTGTCACGCTGCTGACCAAGTCGCTTACATAAAGCTGAACAACTTCCTTTCCTTCTCTATCGCCTACATTCTTCACTCTGACACTTACCCGAATATTTTCGTTTGCTGTCACCTTTGGGTTTAAAACAATAAGCTTTGAATATTCGAATTCTGTATAACTTAAGCCATACCCAAAAGAATAGAGCGGCTCTGTATCCATGAAAACATAGTCTCTTCCTGGTTTCTCCGGGCTACCGGGGACTTTGTAGTATCCGCGTGCGGAAGGCTTATGGTTATAATATACAGGTATCTGACCTGTTTCTTTTGGAAAGGATATTGTCAGCCTTCCCGATGGATTTACATTTCCAAATAAGATATCCGCAATCGCAGTCCCGCCTTCCTGCCCGGGATACCAGGCTTCAATCACAGCCTGGGCATTTTTGTCTATCCAGTCAATGGCAAGAGGTCTTCCGTTTATTAAAATAACAATTGTAGGGGTCCCCGTCTTTATTACTTCCTCAACAAGCTGCTGCTGAATTTTGGGCAATGAAATATCAGACCTATCAAAACCTTCTCCGCATAAAACAACATCTTCATTTTCTATTCCCCAACCCATACCATAGCTCTTTATGCTTGTCTCACCGACAACAACAACAGCTATATCGGATTTTTCAGCAGCTTGTATAGCTTCCGCAAATCCTTTGGTTGATGGCTCCCATAATCCGCAGCCCTTTGCATAGGTTATTTTACAGTCTTTCGAAACCGCCCCTTTTATTCCCTGTAAAGGAGATATAACATCATTATTTGGCAGACTATAGTCTCCTACTTCTTTTGAATCGGCATTCGGCCCAATAACAGCAATTGAACCGATATTTTTATTCAGAGGCAATATGCCGTCTTTGTTCTTCAATAATACGATCGACTCCTGTGCAGCCTCCAATGCAAGCTTTCTGTGTTTCTCGCATTTATAATAGCTCTCAACTTTTTCCTTGTTTCCATAAGGTACTTCCATTATCCCTGTTAAAAACTTGACGCGAAGTATTCTTGCAACAGCGGCATCAATGTCTTCCTCCGCAACAACCTTCTCCTTGACAAGTGCTATAAGGTTGTCTCCATAACATGCAATATTTCCGGCTTCAAAATCCATACCGGCTTTTACCGCAAGCTCACCGGCATGTTTTGGATCCCTTGCTATTTTATGAAATGAGTACATCATATAAATAGCACCATAGTCAGCAATAGTTATCCCGCCAAAACCAAGTTCATCACGCAGAATATCCGTCAGAAAAAACTTCGATGAGTGAACAGGAATGCCGTCATATTCACTGTATGCAGGCATGACAGCCAGCGCTCCCGCTTCTTCAATTGCGCATTTGAAGGGTTTTAGATACAGCTCTCTCAGCTGCCTCTCACCTCCATATACAGGAGAGATATTCACTCCTCCCTCTGGGGAAGCATGGGCAACATAATGCTTTATTGCACAACCTGCCATTTCCTGAAAATCTCTTTCTCCAAAGCCCTGAGTACCGTTGATAGAGCTTACCCCCATCTTTGAGACCAAATAAGGGTCTTCTCCATAAGTTTCTTCAACACGTCCCCAGCGCGGTTCTCTGGCCAGATCCAAATCGGGATTGTCTAATATCGTGGTCCCGACAGCCCTTGCCTCCTTAGCTGAAGCTTCTGCAACAGCTTCTATCAGCTTTACATCCCAGGTACTTCCCAATCCGATAACCTGCGGAAAAATTGTCGCCTCAGGTCCGAGATAACCGTGCAGAGCCTCACCAATCACTAATGCTGGAATCCCGGGGTTTGTTCTGTTCTTTAGATAATCCTGGGCCTGTCTTATAAATTCAACATTTTTTTCAGGCTCAAGCCTCGGATCCTGAAAACCCCCGATACTGTATCCTTTAAATACACTATCAGCCTTCTCTGAGGAGAAATTAACTTACTCATCCATAAACAGGTCGCTAGGTATCATTCCCATCTGCCAGACTTTTTCTTCAATTGTCATACCTGACAGAATCTCTTTAATTCTCTTTTCAACAGATTCAATGTAATACTTATTGCTGATTGTATTTTTCATACCAACCTTCCTCCATATTAAGTAATTTTAATATCCAACAAATTGCATAAATCCTTCAATACCTGTGTATTATCTCCGTACGTGACGATATAGTGCTGCGACATTATTTTTTGAGCAAAATCATCTATCGGGACATCAAGAATAATCTCAATGCTCGGTAGTTGCGGGGCAGGAGCCGTCCATCCAACCTCTTCCCAGCTTCCCGGCTGTACTGCTT
>CAZUGK010000284.1:0-3309 GCA_964619815.1 uncultured Clostridiaceae bacterium
GGACAATTTATTCTTGATACAGTTGATGAAATTCTTGAAACCATATTGTACGGCTTAAAGAACCAGGCAAATGTAAAAACAATTGATAAGAGCCTGATGGATGAACTTCATGGTGCCTTGCAAATGCAGAACAATGCCCGGGCTGTTTTTGATATAACCAATAAATGTGTTGGAGAAATGCTTGAGCAAATCGCTGAAGATCGAAAAAACGAAAGCAATCGCCCTATAAAAGAAGCTCAAAAGTACATTAATGAACACTATGCATCTGCTGTAAATCTAGAGGAGGTTAGTGCACTTATAGGCTTTAATGCTACTTATTTTTCAACACTGTTCAAAAAGGAGACCGGAATAAACTTCCTGGAATACGTTACAACTGTCCGGATTAAAGCAGCGAAGCAGCTGCTGGCTGATTCAAGAAAGAGTATTCTGGATATATCCCATGAAGTAGGCTATAACGATTTTAAGCATTTTACCAAGCAATTCAAAAAGATTACCGGCCTTACTCCGTCAGAATATAGAAAACTCTATTATTAATGGAGGGGCATATGCTTAAGTTAGAAAGATACGGCACAAAAGCTGTGAAAGCTTATTTATCCCGCACTGTTGTCAAAACTGTAAAAGTACTCATCCTATTATATTTATTCAGCTTAGCTATCATGATTTTCATGTTTCTCATATCAACAGCCCGCTATTTACTCTATATTGCTTGTGCAGCAAGCTTTATAGCATTCATATCGAGTTTAATATGGGTATACAAAAAATTGTACCTGCCGTATAGGCGTATTGAACAAACCTTGCAAAGCTATAATCTAGGCTATAATTCCAATGCGCTTACTGAAATAAATGTTTTCTACTCTGAAGAAATGGAAAAGACCTTCTCAAAGTTTTTCAGCTTATTCGAAAGCATGAATGCAATAAAGCTTACCAACACCCATGCAGAATACAGGGCTCTGCAAAACCAGATAAACCCTCATTTTTTATACAACACTCTGGAAGCAATAAGAAGTGATGCCATCTGTGAGGGTTCTGACAATATTGCGAATATTACCGAAGCTCTTGCTAAATTTTTCAGATATACTATTTCAAACGTAAACAACATGGTTACCCTCGAGGCAGAGATCAATAATTCGGAGAACTATTTTGCGATTCAGAATTACCGCTTTGGAGATAAAATCAATCTTAAGATAAATTTGGATGAGGAGGATACGTCAATTCTGGAATATGAAATTCCCAAGCTGACGCTGCAGCCAATTATTGAAAATGCAATTATACACGGCTTGGAGCATAAAGTGGGCCGGGGTACAGTGGAGATTGATATAACAACAACAGAGGATAGGCTTATAATGAAGATCACCGATGATGGGGTTGGAATGGATGAAAACACCCTGAACTACATTAATGAACGCCTGCATGAAATTTCCGGACAGGTGCTTATTAAGCAAGACAACACGCAAAGAGGCGGCATAGGTTTAGTCAACGTCAACAATAGAATCAAGCTTCAGTTTGGTGAAAAATACGGACTGAGAATATACAGTATAAAGGACTTCGGGACAAGCGCAGAGATTACGCTTCCTAAAATAAAAGGGAATAATGGGTGATCCCATGAAACGAGAAATTTTAAGGATTGAAAACATCACAATTAAAGAAAAAGGAATAAAAACACTTAATGACTTTTTCCTGAATTTATATCAGGGGGAGTTGTTGGGTGTTTTTGTTAATAATGCCATAGAGAAAAAGCATCTGATTGACTTGATTTATGGCAATGTGGAGGTGGAACGGGGGAGAATCTGCTATGAAAATATGCCTATCAGTTATGAAGATTATGTTGGCATAAGAAAGAACAAGATTTCCCTGATACAATCGACGAGTAAATTAATTGATGATCTCACTATTGCAGATAACATTTTTGTCATCAGGGATAAATTCGGGCGTTATCTGATTGATAAAAAAGTAATCCTTGAACAAACGCAGAATCTGCTGGAGGAGCTTGGCTTGGGAATACCACCCGGAAAACTTGTTCACTTGCTTTCCGGCTTCGAAAAAACAGTAGTGGAAATTGCCAAGGCATATGGATTAGGTGCAAAGGTCATCATCTTGAAGGATCTGTCCAGCTATCTCGCAGACTCCGAGCTGAACCAGCTTACAGAAATTATTGAGAATTTAAAAGTCAAAGGTACTTCATTTATTATGATTGACAGCTTCACGGACATTTTAAAGAAATTCTCTGACCGGATGTTTGTTATGAAAAACGGACGTAATGTATGGACACTAAAAGGTGAACAAATCAATGAGGATATTCTAAAAACATATTTTTACACCCCCAGGCATGAAATATCCGGCAGCGGTGCTGCAAGCAGCCGGTCAGCACTGAGGTTTGACCATGTCTCAACCGGCAAACTGGCGCCCTTAAGCTTTGAAATCCATGCAGGAGAGATGCTAAGCATAATAGATCATGATGGATCGTATATAGATGAAATCATTAAAATCCTGAACGGAGAAAACCATTCTTACCAGGGAAAGGTATTTGTCGGGGACCGGTTGTTCAGCTCCCGAGGGCACTGGGAAGCCATTAAAAAGGAATTGGCATTTATTGTGGAAAACCCGGTTGAAACGATGCTTTTTAAGGAGATAACTGCAATTGATAACCTTTGCTTTGTATCCGGCAATAAAATAAATACCCTCTGGATGAATTCGAAATACAGAAAAAGCTGTATTGACAATTATGAAAGGTTTTTCAGCAAAGGGACCCTCAGTACCCGTACAGAAGCTTTGTCAGTATATGACCTGCAGAAGCTGGTTTACCTGAAATGGCATCTGTACAACCCAAAGGTAGTTGTTTGTACAAGGCCTTTTAGTTCAACAGATGTTGAACTGAGGGGAATAACCTCCGAAATGATGGGGCTGTTGCTGGAAAAAGGCATAGGAATACTGGTGCTTGCATCCAACTATTCTGAAATAAACAGTGCCGGCAAAAAGCTTATCATAAGACCCAAAGAATACCCCTGATAATCACAAGAATGACCTTAGAAGTGCCGGTTCTGCTTTGGTAAAATTAGTAATAAGGATAGCGCAAATTGTTGGGGATTAAGTCCTTATATATAATTAGACAAGACTTTTTGTCCATTTAGGGGGAATGCATGTGTCGGACTATTTGATGGAATTAAAAGGGATAAGTAAAGTATTTCCGGGTGTCAAAGCGCTGGATAAGGTTTCTTTTTCCCTAAAAGCAGGTGAGGTGCATGCTCTCATTGGTGAAAATGGTGCCGGAAAATCAACGTTAATGAAGATAATAAGCGGGATATATAGCCG
>CAZUGK010000285.1:0-3240 GCA_964619815.1 uncultured Clostridiaceae bacterium
TCCCTATGGGGGGAGATTTGGAATATACCGATCAGCAAACTCTTTCCCGCGCCTTCGAAGGCCGCCATATCCTTCGCTAATTTCTGCGATGGGATTAATGAATCCCTCTCTTTATAAAACAACCCATGAAAAGGGGTTTATTAGTAATTATTTATTTTAATGATAGGATGTGTCTGCACTAAGCTATATTTTGAAACACCTAAATCATCTAAAATGCTATACAATACAGCAAAAGACAACGGGGATCTAAATTCTCTCCCCATCTAACATGATTTTAATAGGAAATATTTATGAGTATACCTCACGAATTAATTGATTTAGTCGATCGCTTTGATCGGAATAAAGAAGATTATAAGTCCAGTGGATATAATGAGACTCAAATTCGCCGTGAATTTATTGATCCATTATTTATTTTAATGGGTTGGGATGTTAATAATAAAAATGGATATGGGGAAGCTTATAAAGATGTTATTCATGAGGACTCAATAAAAATTGGTGGAGAAGTGAAGGCTCCAGACTATTGTTTCCGTATTGGGGGGACACGTAAATTCTTCTTAGAAGCCAAGAAACCATTTGTCAATATAAAGCAGGATATTGGTCCTGCATTCCAATTACGTAGATATGGTTGGTCAGCGAAACTGCCAGTTAGTATATTGACCGATTTTGAAGAATTTGCAGTCTATGATTGCAGGATAAAGCCACAGAAAAACGATAAATCATCCGTTGCAAGGATCATGTATTTTACCTATGACCAATATGTTAATAACTGGGAAGAGTTGAATGGTATCTTTTCTAAAGATGCGGTATTAAAAGGGTCTTTTGATAGATTTGTGGAATCCAAGAAACAGAAAAAAGGAACAATGGGCGTAGATGATGAGTTTTTATTAGAAATTGAGTCATGGCGAGATGTTCTTGCAAGGAATTTGGCAGTCAGAAATCCAAATCTTACTACCAGAGACTTGAACTTTGCTGTTCATCGTATCATTGATCGATTTATCTTTTTAAGGATTTGTGAGGACCGAGGAATTGAGAATTATGGTCGCCTTAGAGGGCTCTTAAATGGAGATAGGGTTTATCCACGGTTATGCCAATTTTTCACAGAAGCCGATGACCGGTATAATTCAGGTCTTTTTCACTTCAATACAGAAAGAGGTAGGGATGAAGTACCTGATAATCTAACCTTGACACTAAATATAGATGACAAGATATTTAAAGACATTATTCGGAGTACTTATTATCCGGATAGTCCTTATGAATTTTCTGTATTACCTGCAGATATCCTTGGACAAATTTATGAACAGTTTTTAGGAAAGGTTATCCGATTAACTGAAGGACATCAGGCAAAAGTCGAAGAAAAACCAGATGTTCGAAAAGCTGGGGGTGTTTATTACACTCCGACATTTATTGTGGATTATATTGTAAAAAATACTTTGGGTGAATTGGTTAAAGATAAAACTCCTCAGCAAGTATCTAAATTGAAAATATTAGACCCAGCTTGCGGGTCTGGATCTTTCCTCATTGGAGCCTACCAGTTTTTATTAGATTGGCATAGGGATTGGTATTTCCAGAACAATCCTGAAAAACATCAAAAGGAAATATATAAGGTCGGATTAAATGACTGGAGATTAACTACCAAGGAAAGAAAAAGAATACTTCTGAATAATATCTTTGGTGTAGATATAGATTCACAAGCTGTCGAAGTAACTAAGCTGTCGCTTCTTCTGAAGGTCCTTGAAGGAGAAAATGAACAATCAATCAATAAACAGCTCGAATTATTTCATGAACGGGCACTTCCTGATCTCGGGAATAATATTAAATGTGGAAATTCATTGATTGGGCCCGACTTCTATGACCAGCAAGAGTTTTTATTTTTGTCTGAAGAAGAAAAATATAGGATAAATGTGTTTGATTGGAATAAAGAGTTTGAGAATATTATGAGTAATGGGGGATTTGATGCGATTATTGGAAATCCACCATATATACCAATTGAAACTATGTTTGATTATGAAAGAAACTATTACCAGCATTTAGTGAATTCTTTGGAAAGAAAGTATGATTCTTCGGTGATTTTTATTGCAGTTTTGGCTCAAAAAGTCGCTAAGAATGGTTTTCTTGGATTTATATCTTCGCTAACATGGTGGACTGGTGAAAACTATTCCTTGCTAAGGAAATTCTTACTTGAAAAAATTGGTTTTTTGAAGTTTATAGATTTACCATTTAATGTGTTTAAAAATGCATATGTTGACACAGGGATATATATATTAACGAAGAAGTCGGTTAAAGAGTATTCGATATATAGATTTAAGAAGAAAGATAAAATTGACAATTTAGACAATATAAGGTTTGTGTCTATTCCAATCGATTCTATTTCCGCTCCAGATTATAAAATCGTTTTAAACTCTTTGGCTAAACAAATCATAACTCGTTGTGCTAGTGATAATAAGTTCGTACCTCTTGGTCGCATATCTATCTCTACACAAGGATTAACCGGAAGTAAGTATAAAAAGTATGATGTAAAAAATGGGGACGAATATTTTGAATATCTAGAAAAAGGTCAGGTTTATCGCTATTGCCAAGAAATTAAAACAATAAAATATGTAAATATGGAAACACATAAATCACTTATAAAGTATTATCTTGGTGTACCGAAAATATTAATACGCAGACTTGTCAATAGACAAGACCGAATAATGGCTACATATACTACTGATACAATGGTATTCACAAAAGATATAAATCCTTTCTTAATAACTGACAAAAGACATGATACCAAGTGTATTTTAGGTATCCTGAATAGTAAACTGATATCCTATTTGTATGTAAATTCATCATCCATTGCTACTAAAGACGATTTTAGACAGACGACTTTAGCTGAACTTAGAAACATTCCTATCCCCCAGAATAGTGATGATAAAAGATGCGATTCAATAGTCCAGTTGGTAGATAATATGCTAGAGCTAAACAATAAGCTTCATCGGTTTACCACTCCCCATGAATTAAATACAATTAAAAGGCTTATGAAAATTACTGATGAGCAAATAGATATGCTTGTTTATGAGTTGTATGGGCTTACTGAGGAAGAAATCAATATTGTTGAAAACCAGTAATATATGAATTATCAAATTTGATTTGACGGTTTTAAATCTATGATATTGCAATCCATGATGCTTTTCTTGGACAGATTAATATAAACTCTCACAGGTCAATTCAGGTATGTTAATATGAGCAGAATCGGTGAGG
>CAZUGK010000286.1:0-3238 GCA_964619815.1 uncultured Clostridiaceae bacterium
ACGTACCTTTATGGCGAGCAATATATCCAATGAAATATATGAGGCGGCGGAAATCGATGGCTGCAGCAGGCTGAGATTTTTTACAGCTATCGTACTGCCTTTATCCACAGTTTTGATATCAATACTTACTCTTTTTTATGCCGTAACACATTGGAATGGTTACTTTAATGCCATGATGTACCTGGATAGTCCTAAACTATATCCATTACAGCTGGTTGCCCGTGAAATACTGATAGGTGAAAGTGTTTCGGCAATGGATATGATTGATCCTGAAAAGCTTGAACGCTCGGAACAGCTTAGAGAATCCCTGAAATATTCTCTGATCGTTGTTGCCAGTCTTCCGGTACTCATCCTTTATCCATTTCTACAGAAATACTTTGTAAAGGGCATCATGGTAGGTTCTTTGAAAGGCTAATTTTTAAATTATCGGCATTTATAGTCTAATCGACTGTTAATGTAATAAAAAACAATTTATGAAAGGGGTACAACTATGAAAAAGAAAATCTTATCGGGGATTCTTGCCGGGTTTATGTTGATTTCCGTATTGGCTGGCTGTGGGGCAGACAATAGCGCAGACATGACTGCGGACTCCAGCCTGAATACGCAGGCAGTGTCCAGCCAGAGCGCAGCGGGAGCTGACTTCAGCGAAGAGGGCTATCCAATCACCAAGGAGAAAAGCACGTTTAAAATCATTGCTGCTACTGCTGTCACAGACATCGGCAACACAATAATGATGAAAGAAATTTCGGAAAAGACCAATGTATATCCCGAGTGGCAGGTTGTAGCGCCTACGGCTGTCAAAGAACGTAAAGCGCTTCTGTGGGCTTCGAATGATTTACCTGATGTATTAGGCTCCGGAATGCTGACAAGAGATGATGTCAATACTTATGGCCCCCAGGGTGTGCTCATGCCTTTGAACAAATACTTTGACAAGTACATGACATGGCTGAAAGAGCTTGCGCCCGAATCCATTTGGGGTGAAATGAAATGCTATGACGGAAATATGTACTATATCCCGACGGTATACAATACCGAGCGTTACGAAAGACAATACATGATGAATATCAAATGGCTGGAAAAGCTTGGACTTAGCGCTCCTAAAAACATCGACGAATTCTATAACTGTCTGGTAGCCTTCAGGGATAAGGATCCGAACGGAAACGGAGCAGCCGATGAAATTCCGTTTGCGATTGGACAGGTCTGGGAGGATGTTTTTGAAACAATGCCTTCTTTCTATTGTTTCTTCGGACGTCCTGGCACATATTATCTTGACAACGATGGAAAGGTAATTGACGGACGCCTGTATGATGAGCACAAAGAAGGCATAAAATTCCTTCAAAAGTGCTATAAAGAAGGACTTTTGGATAAAGAGCTGTTTACTCAGGACTTAGCGGCATTTCGTGCAAAAGGTGCGTCCGACCCGGCAAGATATGGATTTATGTTAGGTTATTCAATCAATTTTTATGTAGGTAACTATAATACACCGCAGTATGATTCAATGCCTCTTCTTGCCGATCCCAAAGGAAATACCTCCTATATATTCGGCAATTCAAATGAATCCGCCACCATTACCGAAATGGCAATAACATCTTCCTGCAAGAATCCGGAGGTTGTGATGCGCTGGGCAAATTACATGCATACGCCCGAGATATCAATGCAGATAAACTATGCACCTGTGGGAATTGGATTCAAGGACGAAAACGGCAAGCGTACTGCGATTACAGAAGCTCCAAAAGGCTATGACTCCATGGCTTCATGGCGGCAAACAAATAATGAACAACAGTTTCCCCGCCTTGACGGCTCCGCAGTGAGTGATTATTTGCTCAAAAACTTTGGATATGTCGTAAATAGAACCGAAGGTATGAAAAAAGCTTTTAACTCGGTTGATATGTACCTCCCTCATGCGGTGAAAGAATTCCCAATTGTAACACCAACAAAGGAGGAGACCGAAAACCTCAATACCTATGCAACCGATGTAAAAAAATACTACAATGAGACCATAGCTACATGGATTACAGGCAAAACGGATATTGACGCACAATGGAGCAGCTTCATTGACAATATGAACAAGCTTGGCGCTCAGAAGATTATTGAAATCAAACAAGAACAGGTAAAACGGTACGACAGCTTTAAAAAATAGAAGAAAGGGCGTATAAACGCCCTTTCTTTAGAGAGAGGATAACTACATGAGTAAATTGGCAATTGTCGGAGGAAAGGCTGCTGTTAAGCTTGAATATGAGGAAGTTGGGAAAATGCCTCTGGTAGACGAGGGTGGAATCACCGATGTGATAGATTTGATGAGAAAGGATGAAATTTCCTCTTCTCCTCTTGTGAATAAATTTGAAAGAAAGTTTGCTGATTTTATAGGTGCACAGTATGCTCTCTGCAGCTGCAATGGAACAACATCTCTTCAGGAAGCGCTGTTCGCCGTGGGTGTAAAGCCGGGAGATGAAGTCATTGTGCCCTCGTATACTTACTGGGCTTCTGCAGCCCCCATTATTGCTGTGCATGGTGTGCCTGTGTTTTGTGATGTGGATATGGATACCTATTGCATAGACCCTGCGGATGTTGAGAAAAAAATAACATCACGGACAAAGGCAATCATGGTGGTGCATGTTTGGGGAAATCCGGCGGATATGGATAGAATCATGGAAATAGCAAAAAGGAAGAACATCGCCGTCATTGAAGACTGTTCCCATGCCCATGGTGCTGTGTGGAAGGGTCGGAAGGTTGGCGCTTGGAGTGATGTGGGTGCTTTTAGTTTGCAGGGGTCGAAGCTGCTGGTGGCAGGAGAGGGAGGAATCCTAGTAACAAACAATCAAGAATATTATGATAAGGCCATGGCTTTAGGTCATTATGAAAGACTTGAGAATTTGCCGGAGGATTCATACTACAAAAGATACAGCCTTACCGGATTGGGTTTCAAGCACCGAATCCATCCTTTGGGAGTCGCGATAGCAAACAGTCAGCTGGATCAGCTTGATGCAAGAAACGAAACAAGAAACAGCAATGGAAAATATTTTGAAGAGAATATAAAGGATATACCCTGTATAACACTTCAAAAGGTTTTGCCGGGTGCAGAGAGGCAGTATTCCTACCACTTTGCCAGATATGATGAAACAAAATTGGGTGGTATCTCCATAATCACGTTTTTGAAAGCTTTAAGTAAGGAAGGTGTGCGGTGTGGTATATGCGGCTATGGAAGATTGCATAAAGCGCCTTTGTTTATTGAGGGGAC
>CAZUGK010000287.1:0-3236 GCA_964619815.1 uncultured Clostridiaceae bacterium
GTAGAATCATGCACGAAATCCATAGACCATCGGTGGTTGGGAAACACGGCGATAGAAACCGGTCTTCCTCTGCCGGTGGTCGCCGTCTTTTTGCGCTTCTTTCTTCGGACACTGAGTCCTTCCGCTGCATATATCCGCCAAACTTTCTTGTGGTTGACCTGCCATCCCTCTCGGCGGAGGAGCGCATGGATACGGCGATAGCCAAAGCGTTTCCAGTAGGCGGCCAGGTCACGTATGCGCTCTTTCAGAAGTAAGAGGTCCTGGTCTTTTAGGTATCTGTACCTTTGGGTTGACTGGGAAAGCCCAATAAGCCTGCAGGCCCGGCGTTCGCTAAAGCTGAATTCGCGTTGAATCGTTGAGGCCAGGGGGCGACGATCGGCAGGCTTTACAGCTTTTTTTCTATCAGCCACTTCAATGCCTGGTTGTCCAAAGTTAAGTCGCCGACCAACTGCTTGAGTCGGCGGTTTTCTTCTTCAAGTTGGCGAAGTCGTTTTGCCTCGCTGACCTCCATGCCGCCGTATTTCGACTTCCAGCGGTAAAAGGTCTGTTCGCTGATACCATACTGACGCATAATATCTGCTACTTTCATGCCGGTTTCGTGGGCCTTGAGAATGCGGATGATTTGCTCTTCTGAGTGCCGGGTTTTCATGTCCATCCCTCCGATTAGCGTTTGATTACGCCGCTCGGACTCGCATTCCCTCTATATCAGTTTCCTGGGGCAAGGTCAGGCAGTCTCAAAGACCATGAGATTTTAAGTAAAGAGCTCAGCGGCGGCAATCTCCCCGTATTTAACCACCCAGATATAGTAGCTATTGGCGTTTCGCTTTTTTTGCTAACTTGCTTTAGGCTCCCGCATTGTTTTAAGCACGCCTCGAGGAAGTACGACGATATTCCTTTCGGCAATTCTCTGTGCGACAATGTTAACTGAACCTGATGGGATAACCACATATCTTCCTCGGTCGGAGTCGGGAATCCCGGGTGCAATGACCTCGATCCAAGCCATACCCTACAATGGGGACAAAAGCCGGGGAGGTAATTTCTTTCGAGGTGATGTGCAGTTCTCCCACATACTGGACATAAGCACTGCCAGAAAGACAGCATGAATCACGCAGACCGTGACTGGCTTTATAGCCCATATAAGAAGGTTGCGGATTGGTTGCTCTTCTCTTAACCATTCATCGTAGCAAATCGGGCACCACCGTCGCCGAGCATAAAGACTACACCGAAGTGCAAATTCCTCCCGAAAAGGTAGCAAGGTCAATTGCTCAAGTTGCTCCTGCCCAGTAATCCGGGTAACTGCTTGGCAGAAATTTTCTGCAGCCTTGCCGCTGTTTAATATCATGGATGAATTCTCATAGAACCTGGTCCCACCATTTGCGGCTATATTTAGCAAGTATTTCTTATTCAGGAAAGGTGCTAAAAACGAATTAATAATGTTGCCAGTCCTAATCCCATAGGAAAGAGCAATACGGCCAATATAGCTCGATAAACTTTCTACGCTATTCACCTGCTTATTTGTTGGGGCAATCCCCGGAAATACAGCCTTTGTTTCATGCATATGCCGCCGCACCTCCCTCAGAAATCATTTTCAAATGTAACCATCGCAGCTTCCCGATATGTGCATTTTACGTGAATTTTTAAAGGGATGTTCTGGTTTTTACAAGTAATTACTTGTAATTACCTGTAAAAGTATTTTATGAAATGATCTTTTTGGCTAACTAAAAATGAGCTTAGCATACTAAATGGCCCTTACGCTGTTTTTAAAAATTTTTTTATTTAATTCATTGTCTCACTCTATTGGGGACGGGATAATTACACTAATTGATATTAAATAACGTTTTAAAACAAGTACAGCAGGGGGAGAACTCCCCTGCTGCAGTGTGCTGCGCACAGTGCTCCACTTCGTTTCGCACGTCTTTGCTTCAGCGTAAATAGTAATTATTTAGCGCATAGAACTGAATTTAAGCCTTGTTTTGATGATTTCGCTGATATTTTACCTATTAGTCGTCATCTGCCGTTTAAGCTGATTCCCTGAGATGCCCAAAAAGCACCTAAAATAATGGGGTAAATAGGAATATATTATAAAGACAATTTGGGGGAGCATGCGACAAAGAAAAAGGATGCGAATTAATCACATCCCTGAATATTGTGCCCATGGTTACAATTACTAAAGAATTAGCAAGATATTAGGTGCCCTAGTTTATCAACAATTGACCTATGGGCCTTATACGGTTTTCCATCTACACCAAACTTTGTGTAATATTCCTCTACCCAACACTTATTTCCTTGTAGCAAGCCCTGCCAATGATTCATCAATCCCCTAGCAATAATTTTTATCTCGTTTGATACTTTTTCTTCGATTGTAACCGACTTTATTATGCCTTCCCTATCAATTGCGTTAAATTTTTCAACTATAAATAAGTCAAAATTGTACACTTCTAACTCCCCGTGGTTATTTGCCATGACATAACGAATAGAGACCTCCCACAAATGTACCGTAAATATCAATGCAAAACCGTTCCCAACTATCGCAAATTGATCCTTGTCCAAAGCGGTATAGATCATATTAAACTTATTAATTATATCCTTAAACTCGCGTTTAAAGAACGTTTCATAATCCATGCATTTCCCTCCTATTTAGTCGGCGGTATCAGACGCATAGTTGCTGCGTCAAACGTGTATTTGCATTGTTCTGTTAAATACTTAAATTCCTTGCCAAAACCTGTCAACTCTTTAAGTCCAGTTTCCCGATTAATTCTATATAATGTAGCATCTATCGGTTTCGTGGCAAGCACAATAATATCATTTCTAGCAACGGCACTATCTAGCCAAGGTTTATTATATACATTCCAAAACTGCTCTGCATTTAAACTTTGATACAAATTGTCAGGTATGTTTAATAGATTAAATTCTCCATTGCGTGGACCAAAATCTGTCGACTTTATATTCCCTAATTCACTTAATATTTTTTGTGTATCATCCGCATATGTACCTAGTACAGTTGTTGTCCTCCCTGGGGAAGTCTCAAGTTTAACTCCGGATGTGGTTATATAATTTAATTCAACAACTTTCCCGATGGTCAGAGTATCTTTTGCAACAGTGCCAACTCCCCCAGCAAGACTACCTCCCGAATACCCAAAGCCCAAATCAATCATAACATTTGCCCATTCTTGGACTTTTGCGAGTAGTTCCTGCTTTTTCTGGGCGTCGGTATCATCGGTTATAGCGATTCCTAT
>CAZUGK010000288.1:0-3224 GCA_964619815.1 uncultured Clostridiaceae bacterium
CTGTCTCCTGTACCTACCTGACTTTTTCTATCGTTCGCAATTTCTGCATTATGCCTTTCAATTTCTATATCCAGGAGTCTGGACTTCAATACCTTTATGGCTTTATCCTTATTCTTGAGCTGTGACTTTTCATCCTGGCAGGATACGACCAATCCGGTAGGAATGTGCGTAACCCTTACAGCACTGTCTGTTGTGTTTACGCTCTGTCCGCCATGCCCGCTGGAACGGAATACGTCGATTCTCAGATCATTCATATTTATTTCAACATCCACATCCTCTGCCTCAGGGAGTACTGCAACCGTTGAGGTTGAAGTGTGTATTCTCCCGCTGGCTTCGGTAGAAGGAATTCTCTGAACCCTGTGGGCCCCGCTTTCGTATTTGAGCCTGCTATATGCACCTTTGCCCTCAATCTCAAATATAACTTCCTTATAACCGCCGATATCTGTCGGGCTCGAGCTCATTATATCTATCTTCCAGCCCATTCTTTCCGCATACCTTACATACATTCTGAAAAGGTCTCCGGCAAACAATGCGGCTTCCTCTCCTCCTGCCGCACCCCTGATTTCAACTATTACGTTTTTCTCATCATTGGGATCCTTAGGAAGCAGCAATATCTTAAGCTCCTCTTCGTAATTCTGCTTTTTTTCCTGCAGCTCCGAAAGCTCAAGCTTGATCATTTCTTCAAACTCTTTGTCAGGCTTATCCTCAAGCATAGCCTTTGAATCTTCTATACCCTTCAGTACATCCTTATACTCCCTGAACTTTGCAACAATAGGTTCAAGACCTGCATGCTCCTTTACCAGCTTCTGCCACAGGCTCTGGTCAGCAATTACTTCCGGGTCGCTTATTTTATGGCTTAAATCCTCATATTTTTCTTCTATAAACTCCAGTTTATCCAGCATCCTATCACTCTCCATGTTAAATTCTTCGTCCCCATACACATCTATCATAACCTGCAAGGTCTTTTTCAATATTTAGCTTGTCATAACAACCGCTCTCTTCCATTATATTTTTTACTTTGAAGCCTTGATCATATCCTGTTTCAAATGCAAGTATGCCATTAACCTTCAGAAATCCAACGCATTCCGTAACAATTCTTCTATAGTATACAAGTCCGTCTTTCCCTCCGTCAAGAGCCAAGCGAGGCTCATAGTTCCGCACATTTACTGAAAGCTCCGGGATAACCTCACTTTCTATATAAGGAGGATTGGACACAATAGCATCAACATTGCCTATAAGCCCTTCCTCATTGATATTCTTAAACAAATCGCTCTTTACTATGCTTACTCTGTTCTCCAACCCTAACCGCTCAACATTAATCCTGCAGCATTCTATAGCAGAGTCGGAAATGTCCACAGCCCATGCCCTTGCATCGGGTATGTACCTGGCAAGGCTTACTGCTATCGCTCCGCTGCCGGTGCACATGTCGATAATATTGGGACATTCCACACCCTTAATCAGCTCAAGGACCTTTTCTACGACTATTTCAGTATCGGTACGGGGTATCAGCGTCCCTTGCGCCACATACAGCTCCAGACCCATGAACTCCTGCCTGTTGGTAATGTACTGTACAGGCTTGCCCTGGCACCTCTCATCAATAAGCTCCAGGTACCGTTTGGCAATATGCTCTTCAACCATGAACTCCGGCTGTGTCAGCAGCTTTAACCTATCAAAGCCGATTCCCGACCGGTTCAGGACATATACAAGCAGAAGCTCCGCATCAAGTATCGGAGTCCCGGAATGCTCACATGACCTAAGCTGTCCTGCGGCTTTTTTCAGCAGCTCCCTTATGCTTTCCATTACCAATTGTCTGCCTCCGGATCAGCTACAAGTACATTCTTAAGTGCCTCAATAGCTACTTCTATCTGACTATCGTCCGGTTCCCTGGTAGTAAGCTTCTGCAGCCACATCCCCGGAGCCGATACAATGCAGGAAAGCTTGCTCTGGCTTCTTCCTGCCCATTTTATTATTTCATAGGAAATTCCCGCTACAACAGGTATGAGTATTATTCTTATAAGAAGCCTTATCCATACTGTTGACCAGCTGAACATTGAGAAAAGCAGTATACTCACTATCATTACTATGAACAAAAAACTGGTTCCGCACCTCGGGTGCAGCCTTCCATACTTTCTCACATTTTCTACAGTCAATTCTTCCCCATGCTCATAGCAGAATATGCTCTTATGCTCCGCCCCGTGATACTCAAACACCCTCCTGATATCCTTCATTCCGGATATTGCAAGTATGTAGCCCAGAAAAATAGCTATTCTCACTATGCCTTCTATTCCATTCAGTATAAGATTATTTTCTGTAAGTTTTTTAAAAACATCAACAATTACAGTAGGCAGGAGTATAAAAAGTCCTACCGAGAATACTATTGAAATCAGAACCGATATCCATATAACGTTTTTCTCCAGAAACTCATCGAACCTGGAAGGCTTTTTGCTCTTGTTTTTGTCCTCTTCTTCCTCTTCAAAAAACTCAGCTGAATACATAAGCGCCTTAACGCTGAGAACCATAGAATCTATTAATGCATACATGCCTCTCAGGATAGGTATCTTGGATAATGTCTTCCTGTTTCCCTTCAGCTTTTCCTTCTTGACAATTATCTCTCCATCCGGCTTGCGTACAGCTACAGCAACATCTTCAGCTCCCTTCATCATTACACCTTCAATGACTGCCGAGCCACCTACTGATTTTGGTTTTATTCCATTTTCAGTATTAAATATTTTCATATTATTCTACCTTTCAAATAAATCTTCTTATTTAAATATTGAACGCACATAGGGTAGTAAATTGGGTATAGTGCGAATTCAATAACAATCAAGGAAACGTTTACGCAAAAACCAAATTAATAATATAAATGTTTTTTGCGAAACGTCTTAATCCTCATATAGTAGTATATCGTTACTTGATGCAATTTACAAGTAGGGAAGGTTGCCCTCGCGTTCCGTTTATTACAGCCAAAACAACGAGGGCAACCTTCCCTACAGGTGTCTTATATCTAGTTTTTGACAATTTTCGTTTAAAATCCATTGCCTTTATGCTAAAATATTTATATAGAAATTTACAGTAATAATTTCTGGGAGGAAACCATTTTGGCAAGAGTGCTTGTTGTAGATGACTCGTCGATAATGAGAAGAAACCTGTCTTCAATACTGACACAAGCAGGTCACACAGTTGTGGCAGAAGCTGCCAATGGTGATCTGGCAGTTAAATTATAT
>CAZUGK010000289.1:0-3204 GCA_964619815.1 uncultured Clostridiaceae bacterium
AATATTCAAACTTTGCAGGTCTTGGTCAGAATTATGTTGATTCAAAATACAAGCAGAAGTTAGGCATGTGGTGGGATCCATCCTATCTGGAAGTTCAACCGGAGCTTAATGCTTTTGAAAAAGCATACACAGAGCATTACGGTATAGCAAATATGAACGACAAATATGCTTATCTGGAAAAGGCGTCCTTCGATGGTACAATTACTTCCATAATGGCAGTTGCACCTGAAGAAATCAAGGCTATAGACCTGAAAATCAGCGATTATCTGGGCGTTGAACTTCCTAAGCTTCTGATTGCCAAGAGTGATGAAGAGTTTGCAGCCGGTAAGAAAAAGATAATCGAAGAATGTAAGAGCAAGGGAATAGAAAAATCTCACGAGTTTTGGATGAAGGCATGGAATGATGCAATAAAAGAAGCACAGCAGTTCCGTTAAGTTATATTGAAATATTATATAAATCAATTTTGAAGGGTCAAGGGCAGAGGATGTACCATTCTCTGTCCACGACTGCTTTTTGGGTACTAAAATAAAGGGCTATTATGGAGGAAACATATGTGCAGGAGAGAGAATTTTGGCAAAATACTGCACCACGTGCATCCTGAAAAATTGATAGTGGATTTGGGAGGTAATCCTCTTTCAAGCATGGAAGGAAGAAGCATGTACAGGCTAATGGACTTCCTAGGTCTGGATTTAGCAGAGGAACCAGACAGGTTGCCTTTTGGCAGGGTGCGTAGATTGGAAGAAAGTCTGCTCAGGTATTTTGATATTGATACAAGGTCAGTGGGACACATTTTAAGACCGCAAGTATCTCCCTATAAAAAAATATCTGATAATGAATATATTGATGAATGGGGAATACGGCGCACTTTTAACGGCATGTACTGGGATACTGTTGAGAACCCGTTGAAGGGAGCAACAGTTGAGGATTTGCAAAATTATCCGTGGCCGGAGCCGGGTTCTCTTGACATAAATGAAATAGAAGCTATAGCAGCAACGGCGAAGCAGCTTTATGAAGAAACAGACTATATCATATGCGGTGAGCATCCGGTGTACGGAATATTTGAGCTGGGCTGCTGGCTCTGCGGCTTTGATGATTTTCTGCTGAAAATGGCACTTGACAGTGAATTTGTTCATGCGCTTTTTGAAATCCTGCTTGATTACCAGAAGCAGGTGATTGATGTCTACTATGGAGCAGTTGGAAGGTATATCCATTATACTTCCAGTGGAGACGATTTTGCTACCCAAAACAGCCTGTTCATGTCACCGGAAATGTTCAGGGATATGATAAAGCCATATTTCAAGGAGAGGATTATACATACGAAAAAATATACACAAGCCGCATATCTGCACCATTCCTGCGGAAGTGTATTTTCAATAATAGAGGATCTGATAGAATGCGGAGTTGATATTCTGAACCCAATCCAGCCGGCAGCAAAGCATATGCAGCCGGAAATTCTCAAAAACACCTTTGGGAACAGGATTATTTTTCATGGAGGAATAGATACACAGCAAATTCTTCCTTTCGGCAGCAAAGACAGCATATATGAAGCAGTAGAAAGCACAATAAATACATTGAACCGAAGCGGGGGCTACATATTTGCCGCTGCACACAACATACAGGAGGATGTGCCTCCACAGAATATAATACATATGTTTGAGGCTGCAAAAAAGTTCGGGGGAATTTAAACAGGGGGTAACTTCATTGACACACAGGGATAGAGTAAAAAGTGCTATAAAACACCAGGAGGCGGACAGAGTACCAAAAGGAGAACTGTGGATCGACGGGCAGCTTGCAAACAGCCTTATCAATAAGGAATATCAGAACGACTACATTCATTATCAAAGGGATAAAGAGGTTAGGGAGCTTCTTAATATCGATCTGATAAATGTTGGGGACTGGCCTGCTGAAGAAATTGGAATAGATGCCAGCGGAAACAAAGCCTTTAGGAGTATTTACGGATACGAATATGTATTTAACGGAAAGAGCAAACATATAACCAAGCCACCTATTCCAGATATTTCGGATGCTTCGAAGTATAGAACTCCGGATATAGCACAGGTTTCGGGTAAAATGGTAAAAGATTTCTCACAAGGCACGGAGCTTTTTGTAATGGCTCAGATAGGCGGACCGGTGAGCATGCTTGATGAGATGTTCCCAATGGAGGATTTCATGGTATATTGCATGACTGACACCCGGGAGATGATTCTGATTGCTGAAAAAGTAATGGAATACGAAATACAGAAGGCAAAGCTGTTTATCGACAATGGTGCAGATGCAATACTTTTTGCGGATGATATTGCGTTCAATTCAGGTGTGTTTCTGCCTCCGCATATAATGGAGGAGCTGGTGTACCCTTTTTATAAAGAGGCTATACATCAGATAAAAAAATATAAGGATATCCCGGTGATATTCCATTCCGATGGCAATCTGTACAAGGTAATGGACAAAATAGTTGAAAGCGGCTTTGATGGAATTCAGTCGCTGCAGCCATCTGCAGGAATGGACATTGCAAGGATAAAAAGGGATTACGGCAGTGCTCTATGCCTTATGGGCAATATTGATCTTGATTATATACTTACTTCGGCGCCAGTCAAGGATGTGGAAGAAACAGTCAAGCGAACAATTGATGTGGCGGCTCCCGGGGGAGGTTTTATATTAAGCTCCTGTAATGTACTCATTGGGTGTATACCTCCAGAAAACGCTTTGGCGATGTATCAAACAGCACATCAGTATGGTATTCACGGCAATTCTAATAAATAATACTGACACTCTTAACACATATATGGAGGGATATAATGAAAATTTACGTTTCTACAGAGGGAAATGATAAAAATCCCGGGACTGCCGAACTACCGCTTAAAACTATAAAGGCAGCTATTGAAATCGTAAGAAATAACAAAAATGGGATGCATCAGGATATTGAAGTTACGCTTCATGGCGGAATATATTATGTCGACGAACCGGTTCGATTTTCTTCTGAGGACTCCGGTGAGAATGGATACAGGATTTTATACCGGGCCTTCCCCGGAGAAAAAGTCATAATCAGTGGGGGAAAGAAAGTCACTGGATGGGAAAGAGCTGCAGAAACAGGTATAAAGAATATGTGGAAGGCCTATCTGCCCGGACTGGAGAACACCAGGCACCTGTATGTCGATGGAAAAAGAGCGGAAAGAGCAAGAAGTGAGGTAAAGGAGACTCATGGCT
>CAZUGK010000290.1:0-3162 GCA_964619815.1 uncultured Clostridiaceae bacterium
TCTGCAATAGTAAAATTCATTTGTGCCTATTCGCTGTTTTTTAAGAAGTGTACCGCATAAGATACACTCCAAAGAGGATTCAGACATATTGTCGTCACTCCAGGATCATCAATGGATCAAGTCTTACAGTTTCTTTTCTGGTCCAGTATCCACATAAAGGGCAGTACTGAAAATCTCTGAATATATTGTTTTTAAGTTCTGAGTTGCAATTTGGACATTTTTTTAATAACATCTGGTAATCTCCTTACTCAAAAAAGATATGTAATGATGCGTTCAGAAGCCATTACAAAAATATATCTAATGAAGTGGTTCAGCCGCCATGAATTTTTCAATAGTCTGTAGAAATCCTGTTCATTGTTCGGCTGAACCAGATGCGGAGGCATGATTTGACATTCTGTAAGTACAACACAATTCAGATGTAGATTTAGGTTGTAGATTCTTGTTTAGTGTTTCTCTTAGATTAATGCTTATTTGCAGTATCTGGAAAAAGGATGCGAAGATGTATTTTTATATCATCTCCTTTCTAACTTCCCATCTCTTTTCCTAATTAATTTCCTATCTCACTTCCTCAAGTCTTCAAATCTACCAAAACTTAAGCTTCAGTGATGCTATCTGTGTTGTTTTCTGGCATTTTTCCAGGGGCCATAGGACAGTCACAACCTCCATGCATTGGACCAGGTCCAGGTATTCCCTCTGAAGAAAACATTATTTCTTTAAGATCTTCAAGAGATTCAGCCGCGTTGATATCCTCTATTAGAGAGGTAAGTTCTGTGGTTTTGTCGTTGAGTTCTGTGACATTCTCATTGATATCATCGGTTGCGTTTTCGCTCTCACTTACTTTAGCCTCAATGTGTTCAATTTCTTTTTCAATTGAATCAACAGCCTGAGTCTGCATGTAGGTTAATACGGCTTCTTGCAGTTCAGTTGCACTGGAAGCTTCACTAACGCTGGTGGATAAGCTTTCGAGCTCAGTTATCTGTTCATTGAGCATTTCAGTCATGTTTTCATCGGTTGTGTTTTCCAGCTGCTCGTTAAGCATTTCAGTCATGTTTCCGATGGAATCAACTAGTTCTGTCTGGACGTCAGTGTAATTGTCATCAGTTGCGTTTGCGACCTGATCAAGGTTGAATAACCCAGGCATTCCGCAGGGTCCCTGTCTCATTCCTTCTGGACCTTTCATGCCATCCGGTCCGCATCCATGTGCTGGAGTCTGACTGATCAGGACTTCCTGAAGTCCGGATGCATTAGTTGCTTCACTTACATTAGTATAGAAACTTTGAAGCTCAGTAATTTGTTCAGTGATTGAATAATACATAATACCATTAGCACCGTTGCAAAACGGGAAATTGAATTTAATATTTTTGTCATTTTCATGTTATCTTTCATATTATCTTCCATTTTGACTTATTCATTGTCCGTTTTTCTTGCAGGCTATCGACCTGCTGACAACCCTGAAATTAGCTGGCTTAAATATAAGCTTACTTTTCGTTATAAAGTAATTTAAGAGAATAAATTGTAAAAAAAAGCTTTATCAGATGTTTAAATTCTAAAAAATCCTTAAAAAGGAAGTTTAATACTTATTGGACTCTTTAAAAACCGTATATATGAAGTCTAAAATAGATTGATTTGTTTAATGGGATTCAGAGAGCAGATATCTCATGTTTCTTTGATCAATTAACTTGTGTGGAAGTACCTGACTCCATGCAATACCTACTGACTCACCAGTAGAAAATTACAAAATGCCTGTAATGCAGCGGGAAGATGCCAATTATTCAAGAATGCGTCTCTCATTGGGCTTTAAAATGACAATATCTTTCGTCACAACTGCCGGGGATATTTTGAAAATAGGCAACTCCGCCAGAGCCTTAATTATGTGCCACTTCTCTAGTACAGCGCTGCTTTAGGCCAGGAAAGTCAAAACCACCAAAATGAGCCGGCATTCTATAACATTTATTCTCCTCAAATCGGACAAGGTCAACCCCCTCAAGTATATGGATTATATTATATGGTCCGTACTATTTCTCTCTGAATATACATGGGAGTGGGGGACTAAAAGCAAACATGATCCCAAAAGTAAAGAAAACAAAAGATTCCGGTAAGATCTTCACAACCATTTTGGCAGTGGAGCTTTGGTAGTGGCGTGGAGGTATGGTAGGCTGAGTTCGATTAATTCGTATATCCACAAACAGGCCCTGATGGCTGCCCTGATTAATATAGTGGTAAATCCTCTCTTAGCATTTCTCCTTAATCATAATGTGGACAGCGTTGCTTTATCTGTTATTGTGATTGATACAATAATTACCTCAATATTAATGACATGGCTTGTGACGATCTTCTCGGTAGCTGATGTGAATCGCCAGCTTCGTGCAGGCCATTTTAAGGATGAAGATTTGCCCCATCCGGGGTGGATATTATCTTTGTTTCCTAAACAAGGAGCATTGTTGGGCATGGTACTATTTGTCTGTACGGCATTGTTCATGGTGGCTTTTACCGTTTCCATGTTCTCTCTATTCGGTATTACAGAGCTTTCCGTGGACAAATTGGCGTTGTTCAAAGCGGTTTATACCGGCCCGGTTGCATATGTCACAGCCCGCCTGGCAATTATTCGCCAGCTATAATTTTACTGGGTAGTATAACAGAAATTGGTATTCTACGAAATAATCCCGTATTCTTAGTGCGTCCTGATGTGTACCTGAGAGAATTACAAAAAAGCCTTATTGGAACACAATGGTTATACTAAATGGAGTTGGAAAATCTTGTTAGTTCTTTAATCAGGAAAAAACAAAATCAGTTAAATCATACTGTGTAAAGGGGAAGGGGGAGTGAATAATAGGGGTTGATGAATATTTTAAGGATAAATGTTGCTTGGTAACAGGTGCGAATTCTGGAATCGGTTACGCGATAAGTGAAGCCTTATTGGAGAAAGGAGCAATAGTCTTCATGGCTGGCCGGAACGCAGAAAGCTTGGCCTCAGCGGCTAAGAATCTGAACATGTATGCCAAACAGGTTCGTATTCTGCTTGTTGACGTGACAAAACAGCCGGAAGTGGAAAGGGCTGTTCGGGATACGGTCAGCCAGGATGGCAGAATTGACTTCTTATTCAATAATGCAGGGATTGGGGGTACGATGCCGACTGTAGATGCTACGCTTGAGCACTGGAGG
>CAZUGK010000291.1:0-3142 GCA_964619815.1 uncultured Clostridiaceae bacterium
GGCCATCAATGCTATCATCGACCAGTATATAAAACTGCATCCTGAAACGTCGGCAGCGTATACCTCAATGGGGCAATTGCGATATCTCAGTGCGCTAAAATATTCCGCAGCAGTGATTGGGAATTCTTCCAGCGGAATTGTCGAAGCACCGGTTTTAGGCGTACCAACCGTCAACATTGGAGACAGGCAGAAAGGGAGGTTAAGGGCACCTTCGGTAATTGATTGTGATACCAGCGCGGAAAGTATTAAAAACGCCATTCATCTTGCACTTTCAGACCAATTCAAGAAGGAAAAGCACTGGGCTGAAAACCCATATCAGGGCACTGATACCGCTCGCAAGATCGTATCAACGATTGCTTCGTTTCTAGCTTCCGGCACGATTGATCTTAAGAAAGACTTTTATGATCTGGTTCCATGGAGCGATTGATCCTAAGAGAATTTTACCATATGGTTCCATAAAATTTGTAAGAATAAAGCACCTCCTTTACAGGGCTTTACAACCCGATTCAAAGGAGGTGCAGGTCAGCGTGTAATTAGATTTAAAATTTTCTTTTCCGTTACTTTAAATTTTCAGGATTCAAGCCTTCCAGTTCAGGCAGTACAAACAGTCCGTCTTTTCTGATCAGCACATCGTCAAACCAGATTTCACCGCCGCCGTACTCCGGTCTTTGAATGAAGACAAGGTCCCAATGAATCGCAGATTTATTGCCGTTAAACGCATCCTCATAAGCGGCACCCGGAGTGAGGTGGATGCTGCCGGCAATTTTCTCATCAAACAGGGTATCCTTCATTGGGTGAAGAATATATGGGTTTACGCCGATCGCAAACTCGCCGAAATATCTAGCGCCTTCATCGGTATCAAGAAGGTCGTTGATTCGTTCATCATTATTGGAGGTTGCCTTAATAATTTTTCCGTCCTTGACCTCAAATACGATATTGTCGTAGGTAAAACCGTGCTCTTCAGATAAGGTATTGTAAGATATCACTCCGTTCATGGAATCTCGAACCGGTGCCGTATAGACTTCGCCGTCCGGAATATTTCTTTCTCCGTCGCATTTGATTGCACCAATACCCATGATTGAGAAGGTAAGATCGGTGTTCTTACCAGTGAGGCGAACCTTATCTGTGCGGTTCATAAGGTCGACAAGGGGATCCATTGCAGCTGACATTTTTTTGTAATCCAATGTGCAGACGTCAAAATAAAAGTCCTCGAAGGCTTCCAGACTCATATTTGCAAGCTGAGCCATCGCGTTGTTTGGATATCTCAAAACCACCCATTTTGTATGATTGACTCGATAGTCAAGCACCGGACGAAGTATTTTATTGTACATGTTCATCTTTGCAGAAGGAACGTCCGAAAGCTCCGAGGTATTATCACTGGCACGAACTGCAATATAAGCTGCCATTCCCTTCATCTGAGCAAGCTGATATTCATTCATGAAGCTGATTTGATCCTCATCACAGTTTTTCAGGATTTCTCTTGTCAGAGAGGAGTCTCGTATTTCAACATAAGGCAGACCGCCGCAGGCATAAACCTCTCTGATCCGTTGTTTTGCCAGAGGCTTTGTGCTTTCTCCTTCATAGGAAATCAACACCTTTTCGCCTTTCTGCACGTTGCAGGAATAATGAACTAACACATCGGATAATTTTTTTATTCTTGAATCCATATAATCTATCTCCTTTTTATATTCTGTCCGGTTCTTTAGAACCGCTGACAGGTAGCATCATTTTTCTTTATTATACCCCAAAATAAGGAATATTAAAAGAGAAGCCCCTGAATTTAAGGGATTTATTACCTGCGCTAAGGAATTCGTAATGGGGAGGTGAATTTATGTTTTACCACTGAAAATAGATATGTTACAATGGGACATAAGCGAATTTCTTAACCATTCAAGGAGCAATGCATGAAGCACTATTTTATTATGAATCCAGCTGCGGGAAAAGGAAAAGCGGGCCAACTGTTCCTGCCCAAGATAATTGAAACATCGAAACGCCTTGATATTGATTATGAGATTCATCGAACCATTGCATCGGGTGACGCAGCACATTTTATAAAGGTCAAATGCGAGGAACGAGAAAAGCAGGGAGAGACCGGCGAAACATATCGGTTTTATGCCTGCGGCGGGGATGGAACGTTAAATGAGGCGGCTAACGGTGCCTATGGCTATGAGAATATTGAAATTGCAATGATTCCTGCAGGAACGGGTAATGATTTTCCAAGAAATTTTGGAAATATGAAATATTTTGAAGATATTCAGCGTCAGATCGAGGGAAAACCCAGGCCGATCGATCTGATTCGCTATGAAACCTCTGCTATGGCATTGGATCAAGGCTTCTCCGGTGAAATGATTGTTCGATATGGAATCAATATGTTCAATATCGGTCTTGACTGCAATGTAGTGGACAAGGTGGCACAGATTAAAAATTATCCTTTTGTACCAGGGCTGCTTGCCTATGGTATGGGTGTAGCAATTGTGCTTGGACGAAAGGAAGGAGTCAATCTGGAGATTATACTTGATAATGGTGAAATCTTCAGCGGTGACATGATGTTGGCTGCCGTTGCCAACGGATGCTATTGCGGCGGCGGATTTAAGGGCGTACCGGAAGCCGATGTCCAGGATGGATTGATTGATGTTAGCATAATTACGGACTTAAGCCGAAAAACATTTTTATCTCTTTTGAGCAAATACAGAAAGGGGACGCATCTGGCAGATCCGGTTGCGTCGAAATATATATCCTATCGGAAATGCAGAAGCCTGGCAATTCGCGCAACGGATCCTGTTAAGCTGTGTACAGACGGTGAAATCTCAATTGTTGATGGCGTTAAATTTGAAATTGTTCCCAAGAGCATTAAATTTTCTGTTCCACAGGGTTGCGTATAGACCGAAAGATGTGCTATAATCTACTTTGTTCGTGTCCATTAAAGGAAACGGGTACTGCGTTGCTATCTTGGCAACTCAAAAAGATATTTGGAGAAGTATCGAAGTGGTCATAACGGGGCTGACTCGAAATCAGTTTGAGGGAAACCTCACGTGGGTTCGAATCCCACCTTCTCCGCCATAATTAATGTCAGAAATGGTGGATGTCCTGCGGTGAAAACCGCAGGACATCCACCATTTCCGGGCTTTTTTACCCTCAAAAT
>CAZUGK010000292.1:0-2656 GCA_964619815.1 uncultured Clostridiaceae bacterium
ATCAGGAACAGGCAGCCCTAACTTTACAAATTCCAGGTCCCAAAGCCAGTCCAGATATTTGTTCCGTTCTGCTTCGTCATCTATCTTCGAAGCCTGATGCACCATGTTTGAGGTTGTATACCTGTCTGCCAGTATTATTCCCCTATTTTCATAGAACCGCTTCCACTCTTTCATATAGGAAGCATACCGGTCAACAGCATAAAAAGTTGATGCAGCATAAGCATTAACATCCTCAGGTTTGTAACCGAATTCTCCGTTCAAATACATTTTAACCAAGGCCGATGAATTACTCTTGTAATTAGGGTATTCAACCTTCCTGATATTGTACTTTTCCCCTTTTAATCTGCTGAAAAGTCTTTTGGTCTGTGTGGCCTTTCCGCTGGCATCGCTGCCGGCTTCTATTATAATGAGCTTACCCTTCATACTTCTCCCTCTTACATATATGTCATATGCACATTTATTTTAACAAGTTGTATTATAACTGCTCTACCATTTTATATATTATTCTCTTTATCTTTTCATTGTTGTCGTTGAATACTTTGTAAACTTCTTCTTCAGTAACCGGCTTGATATCTTCATTTCCTTCCAAACCTGCATCATAATCAGTTATAAGTGAAATGTTCACGTATGGTATTTCAAGTTCTTTTGCCAGCATGCATTCAGGGTATTGAGTCATGTTTACGACCTCCCAACCCATTTTGCTGAACCATCTGCTTTCAGCTTTGGTTGAAAACCTTGGTCCCTGAATTACTACTATTGTACCTTTGTGGTGAACCTTGACCCCTTCTTCCTCACAGATTCTGATTGCAAGCTTCCTCAAGCTCTCGTCATAGGGCTCGGCCGGGCTTACATGCCTTGTTTCGGGGCCTTCAAAGTAGGTATCCTTTCTGCCCCAAGTCCTATCGACAAACTGGTCACATACTACGAACTCTCCCGGTTTTATGTATGCCTGAAGGCTTCCGGACGCAGTAGGGGCAATTATATGCTTGACACCAAGCATTTTCATCGCATATACATTAGCCCTGAAAGGAATCATATGAGGCGGATATGAATGCTTCTTGCCATGTCTGGGCAGAAAAGCGACTGTTTTATCTCCGACTTTAGCCAGGGCAATTTTCTCACTAGTGCTGCCATACGGGGTTTCTATATCAATCTCCTGAACATTATCAAGAAAGGAATAAAAACCTGAACCTCCAAAAACTCCTATATCAGCTCTATAATTCATAATCTGCTGCCTCCTAGTTTTATTTATTAAAGCATACCTTGATTTGTCCATTCATTGAAGCATAGCTTCAATGCTGACAGACTATACCCGGAAGGGATAGCTTTCTAATGTCGCACAATTTAATATTACTATAATAAACCGGCTTAAACAAGCCGGTTTATTATAGTAATACATTATTATAAACTTAATTTCTAATTGCCCTCCCCAGCTTGCTGTCTATTATAATTCCCTTTTCCAATGCAACTTTGCCGGCAATAATTACATATTCAATTCCTTCCGGAGCTTTCAGTGGCTCTGTAAAATCTGCGCCGTCCCTTATTGAAGAATTGAATATTGTGATATCTGCATCAGCTCCGATATCTAGAGTACCTTTTTTCAATCCATATCTTTCTGCAGGCATGCATGTGATTTTTTCTAAAGCGCTTTCCAGGCTCAAAAGCTTTTTCTTATTAACATATTCATTTATAAACCTGGGGAAGGTACCACTTGCCCTCGGATGCCCAAGCCCATCTACCAGAAGTCCGTCACTTGCAACCATCCCCGCAGGATGAAGCACCGACATATCTACTTCCTGCTCATTAAGAAGATGTGCAATTGCCAAGGCTTGAGGCTCTGCAGCCCTTATATGCTTGAATAATTCCTCAGTGCATCTGGTACCTGCATATTTGCCTGAGGCTATTTCGATCTTTGAATAGGCTTCTTTTCCCAGCCCATATTTTTCAAGAAAACCTTCATCGAAAACAGCTGAGCCAATAAATGTACAATATGCATAATACGGGTATGAGTCAAAGGCTATATCATAACCATGACTTCTATTCATATCAACTATGGCAAGAGCTTCTTCCATTTGTCCGAAGCTGCACATGCTTGATAAATGAGATATTTGCAGCGCTGCTTTACCTCTAGAAGCATTGATAAGTTCTCTTACTGCATCTATAGAGGCTGCCGCATCGCTTCTCATATGAACTGCAGTAACCTTTTGGTGTTTTGCTGCTGTTTTCATTAATGCTTCAATTTCATAGCTATCAGTCCCTGGGATATATTCAAGCCCTATTGATAACCCGACACAGCCCTGCTCCAGCTTTTCATCCAATAATCCGGCCATCCTTTTTATTGTTGCTTTATCAACAGGGCTATATTTATCAAAGCTTCCAAAGATATTTCTTATGTTTTCATGGGGACACAGCATTGCCAGGTTTATTGGTGAATGAAGCCTATCTATTGCAGAGAGATAACTGTTCTCATCCTTATAACCTATACTAAGCCCGCAATTGCCGCCTACTGCAGTAGTTACACCCATTCTCAGCATGGAGACGGATATGCACTGATTTATTGTGTCGGTATTATCATCATATATATCCTCATGAATATGCATATCAATAAACCCGGGAGATACTATTTTATCCGTTGCATATATCTCTTGAAAAGCAT
>CAZUGK010000292.1:2666-3074 GCA_964619815.1 uncultured Clostridiaceae bacterium
GTAAGTACTCATTGGATACCGCTGATATCTTACCGTTCTTAATGCCGATATTAAGTTTAGCACTTATTCTATTTTTAGGATCTATCATTTTCCCGTTATTTATAGCAATATCAAACACCGTATATCACTCCTGTCCAGTTCGCCGACTGCAAAATTCAACAGCTGTCAGAGCATAAATCAATACCGCAGGAACCAAAGCCCTGATATCAATGAATTCTCCTGCAGAATGAGCACTTTCCAAATTTCCAGGGCCTATCACTATAGTTGGAATTTTGCCATAGCTGCTGATTAATCCTCCATCTGTCCATGCAGTAAATGAGGTATATTTCGTATTCTGCCCGGTTACATTACCTATTGCATGTGAACAAGCAACAACAATAGGGTCTTCCATATCAATCTCCAATGCTT
>CAZUGK010000293.1:0-3058 GCA_964619815.1 uncultured Clostridiaceae bacterium
AAGGCAGCGAAGTATTCAAGTTTGCAGTTAAAATAATGGGTGAAGCTGCGGAACGGGCTCTGGAGAAGTGCGGTTTGAACAAGGAGGATATTGACTACCTGATACCGCATCAGGCAAATATCAGGATTATCGATTCCGCAGTTAAAAGGCTGAAAATATCAAATGAAAAGGTATATGTAAACGTAGACAAATATGGCAACATGTCATCTGCTTCAGTGGCAATAGCCCTTGATGAAGCAAACAGGAACGGATGCTTAAAGGATGGAGATATTGCTGTTCTTGTCGGCTTTGGAGGAGGTCTGACCTGGGGAGCGGCCGTATTAAAATGGAAAGCGATTGGGAGGTAGTCAAATGTTCAGGACTTCGATATGTAATGTACTTGGTATAAAATATCCCATAATTCAAGGCGGAATGGCCTGGGTAGCGACTGCGGAGCTTGCCGCGGCAGTATCAAATGCGGGAGGCTTGGGCATAATAGGCGCGGGTAATGCACCTGCAGACTTTGTGAGAGCCGAGATACAAAAAGCAAAGAGACTTACTGATAAGCCCTTTGGTGTAAATATAATGCTTTTATCACCCTTTGTTGATGAAGTGATAGACGCAGTCTATGAGGAAAGGGTGCCTGTGATTACTACCGGAGCCGGCAATCCCGGGAAATATATAGCACGGTTCAAGGAAATTGGCACAAAGGTAATACCGGTAGTACCTGCTGTAGCCCTTGCAAAAAAAATGGAGCAGGAGGGCGTTGACGCAGTAATTGCCGAGGGTACGGAATCAGGCGGCCACATAGGTGAGCTTACAACTATGGCACTGGTTCCTCAGGTAGTTGATGCTGTAAATATACCGGTTATAGCAGCCGGAGGCATAGCTGACGGAAGAGGTTTTATTTCTGCGCTGGCTCTTGGAGCCCAGGGAGTTCAGATGGGCACCGTATTTGTATGCGCATCGGAATGTACAGCTCATGAAAACTACAAGCTGGCAATAGTAAAGGCAGGGGACAGGGGAACTGTGGTGACCGGTCGTGTAACGGGGCATCCTGTGAGAATCCTGAAGAACAAGCTGTCAAGGGAATTCGAAAAGCTGGAAAAGGCCAATGCTGATGCAGAGGAATACGATAAACTTGGAGTAGGGCGTCTTAAGGCCGCGGTTGTCGATGGCGATGCAGATTATGGTTCTGTTATGGCAGGACAGATAAGCGGTATGGTGAAAGAAATCAAACCTGCAAAGGATATTATAGAAGCAATAATGAAAGAAGCTCATGAAGCTTTTGACACAGTAAGAGTGATGACAAAGGAGGAGTAGAATGTCAAAGATAGCCTGTATTTTTCCAGGCCAGGGGGCTCAGTATCCTGGTATGGGAAAGGAAATAGCAGAGAAATACAGTGAAGCAATGAGAATTTTTGACCTTGCCAGTGAAAGGCTGGGTATAGATATGAAAAAACTTTGCTTTGAAGGAGATGAAGAGGAACTAAAAAAGACAGAGAATACACAACCCTCCATATTGACTACCAGTATAGCGCTTCTGGAGGTCTTGAAGCTTAAAGGAATTGAGCCGCATATAACTGCCGGTTTGAGCCTTGGAGAATACTCTGCCCTGGTAGCATCTAACGCAATAAGCTTTGTAGATGCAGTAGCGTTGGTAAAAAAAAGGGGCAAGTATATGCAGGAGGCAGTGCCGGTTGGAGAGGGTTCAATGGCAGCGGTAATGGGCATGGAAAGAGAATCGGTGATGGAGTGCCTGAAAATGGCAAGCGGTTACGGCGTAGTAGAAGCAGCAAATTTCAACTGCCCTGGACAGATTGTAATAGCTGGGCATACAAAAGCAGTTGAGCATGCCTGCACAATACTAAAGGAAAAAGGCGCTAAACGTGCCATAATGCTTCCTGTAAGTGCTCCCTTCCATTCAAGCCTGCTGAAGCCTGCAGGGGAAAAGCTTGCTGAAGAACTAGAAAAAGTTGAGATATCGGACAACAAGCTGCCTGTGGTTTCAAATGTAAATGCCCAGGTAATAATGGACAAATACGAAATCAAGAAATGCCTTATTGAGCAGGTCAGCAGCTCGGTGCTATGGGAAGACAGCATAAGGCACATGATTGACATGGGGGTTGATACCTTCATTGAAGTTGGACCGGGGAAGACGCTATCAGCTTTTGTAAAGAAGATTGACAAGAGCCTTTATGTATACAATGTTGAGGACATAGAGTCCTTGGAAAATACTATAGTCAGCATAAGGGAGAGGTTGGAATGCAATTAAAAGGAAAAACTGCAGTGGTAACAGGAGGCTCTAGGGGAATAGGGAGGGCTATTGCTCTTCAATTAGCAGCCAATGAAGCAAATGTGATTGTTAACTACACTTCAAACAGTGAGGCAGCACATTCGGTTGTCAGGGAAATTGAAGCAATGGGTGTATCCGGAATGGCCGTTAAGGCAGATGTTTCAAAAGGTGAGGAGGTAGAAAATTTAGTAAATGAAGTATTAAATACTTTCGGTAGCATAGATATATTAGTAAATAACGCGGGGATTAACAGGGATAACCTTATAATCCGCATGACAGAACAGGAATTCGATGATGTAATCAACACAAATCTAAAGGGTGCATTTATCTGTACAAAATCTGTTTCCAGGGTAATGATTAAGCAAAAGTCGGGTAAAATAATTAATGTTTCCTCAGTGGTTGGTATAATTGGAAACTCGGGACAGTCCAATTATGCAGCAGCTAAAGCAGGACTCATTGGTTTTACCAAGTCTATGGCTAAAGAACTGGCCAAAAGAGGAATAAATGTGAATGCAGTTGCCCCAGGATTTATTGAGACTGATATGACCTCAAAGCTGCCTGAAAAGGTAAAAGAGGAATTTCTTAATAATATTCCATTGAAAAGAACCGGAAAACCGGAGGATATTGCAAAAGCGGTACTTTTCTTAGCGTCAGAATATTCTGACTATATTACGGGTCAGGTAATTAATATTGACGGTGGTATGGTTATGTAATATTATCATAGTATAAATCCTGAAGGGAGGTGAACTTGATGATTTTTGAGAAGGTTCAGGAGAAAGTAGC
>CAZUGK010000294.1:0-3045 GCA_964619815.1 uncultured Clostridiaceae bacterium
CTCGGTAGCTGATAAAGTATTTGTTACCTCAAGTTATTTAAGCCTTATTTTCAACCTTGAAACAGGAGAGAATTTTATTGATGTACTCACAAAAATACGCATTGAAAAGTCAAAGAAGCTACTCATTAGTACACAGCTGAAAATTTACGAAGTCGCAGAAAAGGTAGGCTATCAGGATCAGCGCTATTTCAGCCAGATATTTAAAAAAATAACAGGTGTGTCACCTCGTGAATTCAGAGAATCAAGCCAGTGATTCCACACCTGCATATATTATTAATTCTACATCCTTTTTAAGAACTAGCAATGAGCTTTAGGTTTAAATGGTTGTAGTTGTGAGCTTATATGAACCTGAGCCAATCTCGAAAACAGCATGACCATTTTCCATGCAAATAAACCTGATACCATCTGATTCCGCTGCCGGCAGGTTGGCTTCAAATACCTGCCCCTTTGATTTTGCAGGAACATATACTGTTGCAGTTGAATTAACAGGAACAGCAATGTCCATGGTAAAGGCTCCGTTAACCTTTTTTTCCCATTTGCATACAACAGGTCCCCTGACAGTTTTGATGCTTGCACCTGCACTTGTCAAATCGCCAACTATATAGGGCCTTATTCTGAAAGTATCAAAACCCGGAGATGTAACATTAATGCCTGCTATGTATTTATAGAACCATTCGACAATTGTTCCGAACATGTAGTGATTTCTGGACCGCGCTGTGGTTTCCCAGCTTTCCCAATTTGTAGTTGCCCCGTTTTCAATCCAGTACCCCCAGCTCGGATAATCGGTCTTTGTAGCAATAGTATATGCTACATCCCCAAAACCATACTCAGTCAGAACCTGAAGTATATATTTTGTTCCGAGAATACCTGTGTTCAAATGCCCGTCTTTCTTAATAATATCGTCAACAAGGTTCTCCAGAATTGCCCCTGTATTCTCCTCGCATGCAAGCTTAAAAGCAAGGGGAATAACATTTGATGTTTGTCTATATCCGATCTCAATTTCAGTATGATATATATTGCTTCCACTATTAAAGAAGTTTCTGTCAAAGTCTTTTGCTATGCCTCTATTTATTACTATGAATCGCTTTTTATCCTCAAGCCGGTCAAGAGCCCCTGCAATATCTGCCATTGTTTTCACACACATATAAAGAAACGCTGTAGCGCTTAGTGCTGCTCCTTCCGGAGGATTGCCGTCTCGTCCCGGAGCAATCCAGTCTCCAAGAACGCTTGGACTGACATTGTTTTCATCCGTCACAGAAACTGCATAATCTATAAATTTTTTTATGTCCTCATAAAGCGTTTCAAGTATACGCCTGTCACCATAATACATGTATAAGTACCAAGGAATCAAAACATAGCATGATGCCCATTCGGGGGAATGCCAGCGCCCCCAAGCATCTCCGGGTGCTATAAGCATAACAAGCCCGCTGCTTTCCTGACAGTCCTTTATATCCCCCATCCATTTTGCAAACATATTTCTCATGTTAAATGAACTCATGGCAGTTTCTGCAATAAGCCCTGCATCTCCCGTCCAGCCGTTTTTTTCGTAGACAGGGGTATCAGTAGGAATACTGTGCAAATTATTTAGTATTGTGCTGCAGGTGTTATTGAAGATTTTGTTTAAAAGTATGTTTGAGCATGAAAATTCGCCGATTGTTTCAACAGATGAATGTATAACCATCCCTTCCACAGAATCCAGAGACGGCTCATAGGTAAGACCGGATATTTCTATGAACTGAAAGCCCTTGTAGCTGAATTTGGGTTCCCATTCCTCAACTCCAATACCTTTAAAAATGTAATTGTCCACCTGTATTTGGCTGAATATATGTTCTGATTCTACGGTTAAGACACCTTCCGCATTCAGCTTCTCACCGTACTTTATGGTAATTTCTGTTCCTGCCTCTCCCGACATCCTTACCCTTGCCCAGCCTGTGATACCTCTTTCAAAACTGAAAACATATGACCCATACTTTGATTTATCAACCTTTGCAGGTTTAATTGTATCAATTATCTTTATAGGTTCCAGCATCTGGGCTTTTATATTTCCCTGCGGTCTTCCGACTATTTTCACGTTCTCCCACAATGTATCATTATATCCAACTGAGTGCCATCTACCTTTTTCCTTTCTGGCATCGTAAACTTCACCTTTGTAAAGTGAATCGAAATCAATCGGGCCTTCCGCACACTTCCAGCTTTCATCACTTACTACTGTATCAACGCTGCCATCGTAGTACTCTATTCTCATCTGAAACAGCAATTTTGGTTCACTCCGCCAGCTGGCCTTATCCAACTCCCATGTTCCAGGTGTTGTGAGAGCATAAAATCCCCTTCCAAGCTCAACTCCTACAGCATTTTTCCCTTCCTTCACAAGCTCGGTAACATCATGAGTTACATAGAGCACCGTTCTGTCGTACCTCGTATAGCCGGGATCCAGGACATTATCGCATGCCCTGCTTCCGTTAATATGCATCTCATAGAACCCCAGTCCGCAAATATATACCCTTGCACTTTTTATAGACCTATAAACCATGAACTCCGTTCTTAAAAGGGGTGCAGGTACTGCCTCAGTTACGGGAGCAACAGTCGCTCCAATCCACTTACCCTTCCACTCAGCTTCAGCCAGCAGTCCCATTTCCCACCATGCAGTTTCGCTCCAGTCTGATTCCATACTGGATTTGTCCCATATCATCGCTTTCCAGTAATATCTTTTAGAGGTTTTAAGCCCTTTACCTGCATACTCGATGCCCGACGATCGGTTTAATTCAACCCTGCCGCTGTCCCACATGTCATAAATGCCTGACTGCAGACCTTCTTTCGTGGAAGCTACCACGATACGGTAAGCAGCCTGATATTGTGCCCTTTTAGGTGAGTCTATCTCCCAGCTGAATCTTGGTCTTAAAACATCAATACCCAGAGGATTTTTTAAATATTCAATCTTCATACTTTTTAAGCATAGAACCTCTGCACTCATAAAATGTTCCTTTCAATATTCTTAAATTTTATAAAAAAGAATTATTTAAAGACTTTTTTAAACAAGATATAATA
>CAZUGK010000295.1:0-3027 GCA_964619815.1 uncultured Clostridiaceae bacterium
GCTGCCGGTTCCTCCAATTTTCTATATGTACATAAGCTTTCTTGTTAAGTTCACTAATGGTAGAAGGAGATACCTTGGTACCCCATAGAGCTTCAGTGATATCTTCGACTCTGCGGACAGATACACCGGCCAGGTACATTTCAATCAATGCTTCTTCCACTGAGCTTTCCCTGCGGCGATACCTCTCAATAATTGCAGTTTCAAAGGCAACACCCTTGAGCTTTGGCATCTTCAGAGTTACTTCCCCGGAAGTGGTAGTCAGATTCCGATCATAATGTCCCGCACGATAGCCTTCGCGTTCAGCAGTACGCTCGTATTTACTGGCATTAACCAGTTCCTCTGCTTCCTTCTCTAAAAGGCCATTTAGAGTTTCTTTTACACTGGATCGGACTAATTCCTTTAATTCGTCTTTGATTATTCCCTCGTTTAGTTGTATAATTTTTTCAGACATGTTCCTCAGCCTCCTTTGGCAGTTTGTTTGTGGTGAACTAATTTTACCAAACGGCTTTGGGCATGTCTATTTTTTTACCCTTTATTCAATTTGCGCAACTTATTGTACCTTATCGCACCCAGCCGACCGAATTGGGAGGCGTTGGGCGGCAGATGCGACGATGGAGCAGATGTAAATCCTCCTTAGGTCCCAATCACTGACCAAAGAGGGTATCGGGAGATGAAATCTCCTGATAAGAGCATATCGCAAATAGGCGATTAGTGTTGAAATGTGGCGATATGCGGATTACTGATAAAAAAAGATGGACAGGACGAGTAATTTATATACATAATGTATTAGATGTTGATAATAGATATGTAAATGGAATTACATTTTGATAATAAGGGTGTGTAATGATTAAAAAGGAATTAATCAACCAAAGCATTGATTATATTATGAGGCATTTTGACGAGGATATTTCGGTTGGAGATGTGGCAGATTACTTTCATTTCTCAAAATATTATTTTTGTAGAACTTTCAAAGAGGTTACAGGCGAAAGTATATATGCATTCATGAAACGTCTGAAAATGGATCAAAGTGCTGTTGATATTAAGCTGGAAAAGAATAAAACGATTACGGATATCGGATTGGATTATGGATATAGTTCATCTAATTATAGTTCTGCATTTAAAAAGTACTATCACGTTTCTCCAGCTGAATTTCGTAAATCTACGAATGTACCAAATATGTTTAATCCGTTTAATCACAAAGAACTTACCAGTTTTGACACATTTCACAATTATGCCAGTCGGATTAAAATTCAGAAACTGGATGATGTTTTGGTCATTTACGAAAGAATGATTGGGAATTATATTGAACTGGAGGAAAAATGGTTCCAGTTCATCGATAAATACAATGATTATACCAAAGCAGACACACTAATGATAGAAAGGTTCTATGATGATCCTTCGATTACCCGCCTGAATCAATGTATATGTGATCTATGTATGACGGTTGATGAAGTTTGTGAATTAGACAATGTGACAACGATAAAAGGGGGCAAATTTGCAACGTATCGCTTCGAAGGGAAGATACAGGATATTTTTTGCACTCTTCAAGGAATATTTTGTATTTGGTTACCTCAGAGCGGTTATAAAATGGATGAAAGATACGGATTAAATATTTATCGGAAAATGGACAGAAATAATCGATATGTAATCATGGATTTATGTATCCCAATTAAATAGAGCAAGAATTCAGAAGTAAGCACACAGACTTTTTTCTATAATGAGAATCATCCAGGTGAGATAGTTCTCTTAGAAAGAAGTCTATTTTTATGAGTAAAAAGATAAAAAGATGGAGGTATTGAAAATGTTTGATATAAGAAAAATTCAGGAACAGGTCATTTATGAGGCAGTCAAAAACAAAAGTGACGCTGAAACAGCAAAAGAAATTGTATATGGGAAAGATGCATTGGCAAAAACCGAAGATAATGCCACCTGGGTGAAGTCGACAATGTACCGATTGGAAAACAAATTTGATCAGGAAACGACGAAACAGATCCGAATGGGTTGCCAGTGCGGTTATGGAATGGATGAAAAATTGGCACTTGTAAAAGAGCTGGTAGCAACTTCATCAAGCATGGAGGAATTCGCCAACTTAGATAAGACGAAAGCAGCAGGTATATTTTGTGAAGATGGCGTACTTTATCTGCAATTTCTATTTTGCCCTTGTCCTATGCTTGCTGACGTAGATAAATTGGATACAGATACATGGTGTCAGTGTACGACAGGATATAGCAAAACTCTTTTTGAAAAAGCTTTTAGCTGTGAAGTTGATGTAGAATTATTAAAAAGCATAAAAGTGGGTGATGATATTTGTCTTATGAATATTGTTCCTCATGATTCAATTTGGAAATAAGATAACAAATCTGCTAATAAAGTTGAGTGAGAACAATTTATTCTCGTATTAACAGAGATACGCTTGATCAATCGGAGTATGAAGTATTACAAAAAAAGTAATCAAGAAATAGTGAATCGGTATGATTTGGATAGAATTATTTCAGAGAAACGGTGCAAAGATTTTTGATTTAACCACCCTATGTCCTAAATTATATAGAAAGCGATAGCAAAGAGAATGTAATACAGGAGACAGCAAAATCCTCAAAGAGCTTCATGATTGAGTCTTGGGGATTTCTTGCTTCACAGGGCTGTGTTTCCCAATCAGGTGGGAGCGCGCCTGACTGGCAGTCAGGAGGTCAGGAGTTCGATCCTTGTCAATTGAAGCTATGGTGTGTTAAAATATTCAATGAATTCTTGGAGTTGAAAGGGGGGATGAGCCGATGATTCGCATTGCAATCTGCGATGACGAGCCGCAGGAGCTTGAGCAGGCTGGCAGCTTTCTCAAAAAATATGCTTATGAACATCCGCAATATGAAATGAAAACAGATTTTTTCTCCGCGCCGTTAGAAATGCTTACTTATATTTCGGAGAACGGCGGATTTGATGTGCTGCTGCTTGATGTCTATCTGCCTGGTCTTCTTGGCACGGATGCGGCGCTGGAGCTGCGGAATATGGGCGATAACTGCCAGATTATCT
>CAZUGK010000296.1:0-2458 GCA_964619815.1 uncultured Clostridiaceae bacterium
ATAAATATAGAGCTATTTGAAAAAGACGGACTTTTATATACAATATAATTATTTCTTTATTTTGTCTAATACAAAGTCTAATAATGGTTTAGGATCACTTAATCCGTGAGGATGGTGTCCTACTCCTGCCTTTGGAATAAGCACAATTTCTCCACCAAGCTCTTTGTATCTCTTTGCCAAAACTAATGTATTTTCTGCAGGTGGAACAACAGTGTCTGCATCACCATATACATGAATAATAGGAATCTTAGCCTTTGCTATCTTATCTAAATTATCAATAGGATTATATTTATAAGCTAATGCCTCTGCCTCATTTGCAAAGTGGTAATCCTTTATAAGTTGATCCCAATCATCCTTACTACCAGGTCCAGCACCTTTTCCGGCAGGCCAACTTTTAAAATCACACACAGGTGCATCACCATAAATAACAGCCACTTTGTCTGTATTTCTTGCAGCCCAATTATAAATATACAGACCACCTCTGCTCATACCTTCTAAAACCACCTTCTTTGAAAGACCTACCTTTTTTGTTAAGAAATTATAAAAAGGATCCCAGTGAGCTAAGGCATCAGGGCAACCATAAGTATTGCCTACCTGAATATAAGCAACATAAAACCCCCTATCTAAAAAGGCAAAAAGAGTGTCCTGAAAAGCATCAAAAAATTCTGCACGCCAGAGCCATGGTTTGCCTTCAAGTGGCACTTTAGGCTCTAATAAAATAGCTTTACAGCCATCTATCTTAAATTCATACTGTTTATACCCTCTATTAAGAGTATAGTCCTTTAATGGCCATTTTGGGGAAGATGTATCAGCAAAAGAAAAACCTGAAACTACTAACAATAACAAAATACTAAAAACTAAATACTTCATTTATTATATTCTCTCTTTCTTAATTTATAAAAATTTTGTCTACTTATTATAGTATATAAAAAAACAAGACTGTTGTCAAGTAATATATAAAAATACCACCAAGAATTATCTTAGTGGCATTTCTGTAATAAATTTTAATGAAATTATAAAAGGTTGTTTATAAATTAAATAGTAGATTAAAAGCTAGCGCTAAATTGTCCAAATAAAACACCACCTTTATTGTGTTCATCAGTATTAAAAAACTTATCGTTTATAAACTGATAGCCTAGTTTAAAACTGGCATTTTCACTTATTTCTTTTAGCCAAGATACAGTAAAGTAGTTAGATTTTTTCTCATCAACGTCAGTCTTATAATATTCATACTCAGCAAGTAAAGAATCTTCAGCCCCCATGTCCCACTCAAACCCAGCGTTGTAATAATCTACCTTAGGCTTACTTCCAGAGTATTTTTTAGCATTATAATAACTATAGTTAGTATAGAAATTAAAATTATCAAAGAAATTGTATGATAACATATAGCTAAAACCCTTTGCATTGTTAGCATTGGTAACAGATGCTAACTCCAAGTTTCCTAGAGCAGTGTAGCCTTCATCAACGTCAGTGTAACCAATAGACCCTGCCAATTTATTTTCTAAGAAATTTAATTTTAAATCTAAAAGGTCAGCTCTGTCATATTTTGAGTTATCCAAAGTAAAATAGGCTGCATTAAAATCAAATACTCCAACAGGAATATTTAAAAGCCCACCCCAGATTTTAGATTTATTTATGTGCAAACTACTATCCTCTTCTGCTCTAGCCTCAGAATATAAAAGATCAAAATCCAGCCTATTAAATAAATTAAACCCTATTTGAACACCAAAAAATGTATTAATATCAACGTCTAAATTATAATTACTAGACAATGTGGCGTCCTCAAAAATATCATATTGAGGTTTTACAAACCACATTCTAAAGGCAAAAGATTCCTTTTCTAAACTATAATCAATACCGTCAACAGCATAGTCTCCATTGTCCATTCTATTGTTGTCTACATAGGAATCGTCATCATATCTTTGAAACACATAAGGATTTATTTGAAATGGAATTCTACCAAATTTTGCACTGCCTTTTTTCTTGTCTTTATAAGACACATATGTATAATAAGGAATGACCTCACCAGATTTATCACCACTACCCAAAGAGCTCAAATAATCCCCGCTGACTAATTTTAGATATGCATCAACTTTATCATTAATCTTACCAGCTACATTAAGTTCTATTTCTTTTGACACACTAAAATCTGGTATTTCTTTATAAATTCTACCGTCTTTATTAGAGAGACTATCCTGAGTAACATTGTTATAACTGGCAACAGCACCTTGAATATAAATATTTGCACTGCCACTTAACTTAACTGGTGGTTCATTTTTTAAATTGCTAACTCTATTTTCCAATTCAGAAATATCAGATTTTAAACTGATAATATCTACTCCAATTGCATCTAACTCTACTTTAAACTCATTCACTAGTTTATTAATCAGCTGTAAATCTTCTTCTTTAACTAATAAGGCTAGATTATCATCTCCAGATATATTCTTTTCTTTTTTTA
>CAZUGK010000296.1:2468-2933 GCA_964619815.1 uncultured Clostridiaceae bacterium
CTAAATCAGACTTAGTTGCAAGACTTTCTTTACAACTACAATCTTTACAAGCACAAATTTTATTAGCGTCGCAACCACAATTACATTTTTTATCACTACTATTTAAACTTGGTAATATCTTTGCAATAACCATTGCAAACTCATATCTTGAAAGAGATTTATTTCCCTTAAATTCATCATCAATATACCCAGCAAGTATACCTTTTTCGTATAAAGTGTTAACCGCATCATAAGCCCAATGTCCTTTTGGTATGTCGCTACTTGCAAAAACTGCCGCAGAAAGGACAGTTAAAATCATCATGAAAAGTTTTTTCATTTACATCTCCTAAAATTTTTGTATAGTTTGACATTTAAGATCTTTACAAAATAAAACTCTCTTGTCCGTATATATTTTACCACAGCAAAAACAACTTTGTCAACATCAAAGTTAACTTAAATTAACTTTTTAATTTCAGTAAATAACAA
>CAZUGK010000297.1:0-2924 GCA_964619815.1 uncultured Clostridiaceae bacterium
CAAATCCGGGTGTCGCCTCCATATAAATTTAAAGTTTAGCTTATTGGATACAATAAGTTTTTTTGTTTTTTTGTATACACTCATGGTACGAGGTACGGAGAGCAGGGGCGACCATTGGTCGTCCGAATAAGCTCGAAGCAATATCGAGGAGATGAATTGAATTGAGTTATATAAAAACGCCGTTTATACCTGATGGTAAGGTTAGTCTTGCTGTTGTGGATTATCGAATTGGCACTGGTATAGAAGCGAGCCTTAATAAAGAAGGAGTAGAATGTATCAAGACTGTCAGGTGTCCCGAGCTATATGAGGCGGTGGACGGACATCCTGACATGCTTATGCTTCATATGGGAGAAAACAGGATAGTACTTGCTCCCAACGTTTTTGACAATATGGCACCAATGCTTGAGAAAAAAGGATTTGCAGTGACAAAGGGTGCAACTTGGCTGGTTAGAAACTATCCTGGCAATATCGCATATAATGTATTAAGAATTGGAAATATGGCTTTTCATAATACGAAGTATACAGATGCTGAGGTAGTAAAAAAGTTGGAAAATGCTAATATACAGCTAATACACGTTAATCAGGGTTATACGAAATGCTCTGCTTGTATAATTGACCGCAGAACAGTCATAACTTCAGATCTGAAGCTTTCCAGGACTCTGGAGAGACACGGGATTGAATGCCTTCTGATAAAGACCGGAGGAATCGTATTGAAAGGTTTAAGTTACGGGTTCATTGGCGGAGCAAGCGGTTTGCTGTCAAAAGAACAGATAGCTTTTACGGGGAGCCTTGACAGCCTGGAGGATGCCGATAAGATAAAGGCTTTTCTAAAGGAAAAGAATTTTGAAATAAAAGTTCTGAATAAAGAAAGACTTGTAGACTACGGATCCATAATACCTTTAAAATTTTAAATTTATTTACAGCAAATATTTATACATAATTGAAACATTTACAGATCAAGTATATTGGTAGCAACCAATACTTTTAAAAATGAGCTGCAGTCTCGTTTTTCGAAGATTTACCTGCCATTTGGCTTTGAATACAAGAAATATTTACGCAGATACTATTTAATGAAAGGCCGTTCTTATTTGATTTCTTTAAATGTTATTGAACGTACTTGGTTTATGTAATTACCTCGCAGTGTTCAATAAAGGAGGGAACTGGACAAATGTTTCTTGTAACAATCGGCGTGTGTGAAAATGCGGAAAAAATCAAAGCTGATATATATAGACAATTCGATAAGGCAATACAGGATGGTATTGGCATTGTGCGTGAAGACTTTTATGCCGGCAGCACACTTTTTATAAGCTGCGGTATAAAAGATAAGCTTCTTTCAAAACTTACTGACAAAAAGGCTTATGAGGAGTTCAAGTATATTCTTTCCGATGCTTTGACTGAAGTAGTAATTGAACACTATGAAAACAGGCTCCTTAAAAAAATAGCCAAAGCTAATTTCTTCTACCTCAGCGACAGGGAAAGAACATGTGTAATAGATAATGCCCTCAAGCTTTTAAGTGAAGAGACCATGATGCTGCCGGGAGGCTTCTATAAGGCTACAAGAAGAAGCAAAATTATGAGAAGCATTCTGGAATATCTTGAAGCAGAGAATGAGATTAATATAGACGGCTTTGTAAATTTCAGGCTCAGTTCATATATAAATGATCTTAATGACACAATAGAAAGGGCTCTTGAGATTTTTGTCGCTGAAAGGGAATACAATGAATTCATCAAGCTTCTGAGATACTTTGTGGAAATTCAGGAATGCAAGATAGACACTATACACCTGTGCCAATCCAAGGACGGAAGATATTTATTATATGATGAAAACAGAAATCGTGTTACCAGCGAATATTTTGACGAGCTTCGATCAGAGATAATGGATGAGACCATAAACTACGACGATCTCCTGATCAGCACACTGATAACGATTTCTCCAAAAAGAATAACCATTCATGATATAGAAAGCTTCAAAAACAGGGAATTGGTTCAGACAATTATGAACGTTTTTACTGAAAGGATAACAATATGCAATAAATGCGATTTGTGCGGCAAACCGACGGAAAGCAAGGAAACAAACAATTATAGTCTGTGATTGGATTTTGTGCTATAATGGTGAAAACAAAAGACAATCGGGGGATAGTTAAATGTATGAGGCAATTTTCCTTGTAGTTGTTGGAGCAGTGATTGGCTGGCTGACAAACGTACTTGCAATAAAAATGCTTTTCAGGCCGATAAAACCCATAAAAATTCCACTGTTGAATATTACAGTGCAAGGACTTATACCCAAAAGGAGACAGGATATTTCAAAAAGCATTGGAGAGGTTGTGGAGAAAGAGCTTGTATCAATAAATGAGATTTTTGATAAGCTTATTACGGAAGAGAACAAGAAGGAAGTAATAGCAATAATAAAGGAGAAGCTGCTCAAGGTCATTGATTATAAAATTCCATCCATCATACCGTTTTCTATTAAAAGCAAGATAATAGACTATTTTGAAGATCAAATTGATAAGGATGCCGTATCAATACTTGATAGCTCTATTGACGGCATTATGAACAAGGCAGTACATAAAATCAAAATAGGTGAAATGGTTGAAGAGAAAATAAACGATTTGGAGCTTGAAAACATGGAGAGGCTTATACTGAGCCTTACATCGAGGGAGCTTAAATATATCGAACTGCTTGGAGGACTTCTGGGCGGTTTGATAGGACTTTTTCAGGCGATAATTATCAGGATATTTTAATTGACTTTATATTTTGAATAATGTATAATTCATAGGTAATAATACTAATAAATTGCAGTGATGAGGACGAGTACAGCAGAGAATCCATCAGAGAGGGATTGCCACCGGCTGAAAGCATTCCTTGGAAGAATTGCTCGAAAACCACCTCGGAGCAGCGGGTTGAAAAAGCTTCTGAGCTTTAGT
>CAZUGK010000298.1:0-2921 GCA_964619815.1 uncultured Clostridiaceae bacterium
GGCTTTCTGGCATTATTTGAAAAGAGAAGTGGAATAAAAATTACAAAACAAGGAGTATTAGAGCTTGGTCTTGAAGCTGCCGACGAGGATCAATGAGCTGAATAAAGAGGATATGGACTGAAGAGATAGCTAGTGTTTTTGTTAAATTTTCACTCTTTTTTATATTTATATTCGTGCACGTAGGGCCGGGCACAATTAACCCATCACATCGCTTAAAAAAATATATGAGTTGTTATCACTCGCATATTTCATAGGCGTTGGATCAAAAGTCTTTGCTTCCTCATACATATGTGGAAGCATAATTGCGCCCGCATTATTTTCCTTCTCGTCTGTGCCGTCTGTGCCACATGAAATAGCATACACATACGGGTTTGCCTTTCATCGCCACCAAGAAATAAAGAAGGAACTCGGTATTTAGCACGCCTTTACCTTTTCCTTTTACGTCTCAGATCGTCACACCGAAGCTTGGCTATAATTATATATAACACCTCATTCTCCAAAAACGGCAACCACCAGTTCTCCTAATACTTCTTTTCGAATATCATACATACCATTAATTACATCATCGCGCCAATCTCGCAGCTTATTTTTTTCCTCTATGTCTTCAATCGATTGTATGATTTTATCAATGTCATCTATCATTTATCAATTTCTGTTTGAAGTGTTTTACATCGGGATATTAATAGCTCTTGCGCTAGTTCATCGCCTTAAGCTCCGAACATGCCATCATCAAGCCGGATTTCCTCAGCTAGATAATTATATTGTTTGGCGTGTATTATAATTTCAGCATTTATTATATCAATCGTTATAAAAAGTCTTCTTAGAGAATCTTTCGCCATGACTAGTGTTGAGTATCGAAAGATATAAATTATTTTATACTGTTGTAGTGACTATGGAAGAAAATAGCTTAGTAATATGTAGTAGTGATTTGTTTCAATTTTTGAAAACTTTCCCAGATCAAAGTACCGAGATGTTAAGCGGTGCAGCTCTCGCATTCCTTGGCTCAGAGACGAGAAGAAAATTTAAGGATGTCGAAAGGCACGAAATAGATGATGTTGCTATCGTATTTCATTACAAGCCACTTAATATTAATGGTTCGTTAATACGACAAACCATAGCGATTTGTAATACAGGAAGCTTTAACGATGAAGTTTTTGGGATGCAGTGTAACGATGAGGAAGTTTTTAAGAAGTTAATTAATTATCCTAATCAGGGTATTATAGCGTTATCTCGCTATATGATCTCATTATATCCCAATAGGCAGTTCCCAGCTGGTGAAATAAAGCGATATGAAATATATAACGATCGAATTATATTTTATTATGATCCTGAGGACAGGACTGTAATTATTGGTGATGGCACTGTAACAGACTTCTACTAGATACGCTAATCGGCGCTGTTGGGATTTCAGAATATTGGTGAGGTAATTATATCCTGAATATTACCACCAGATAGCCGAGCCATATGGCGGGTATCAGTGATATCTTTTTCTTACCGCGACAGAAAGCGAAGATAAAGAGAAAAGCTAACATTATAGCAATCAAAACAAGCGGCCTAATTTGCAGTGCCATTCCAATAAACAGTTTTGTATCAGCACTTCCTATAGGAGTCACCCACCTTTTTATGGCGCGGAAAATTAAATAAATCCCGATTGCTATGATAATAGTGACTGGCGTAGCTACAATTGAACTTACCAACAAATCAAATTGCGGGCGGCCACCCACCCTAAAGAGGCTGTCCGGCAATTATTGATAGTAATAAAAATGTGCAAAAAGAAAGTAAATAAATCCTTTAAATCAAAAAAGAAGGAATTCTTCTATTTACTGAAGGTAATTGTCGGACAGCCTGTAAAGGACGGGGTATTCGTGACCTTCTGCGCTCCCATAGTAATAAAAAATCAACCAGAGTCTTCGCACTGACAAGTGCTTAATATCATCAACCGCCAAGGCTCCTAAAAACAGGATATTGAACGCTTCGAGCAACATGTTATCACTTTTTGCATAGTCTGCTACCAACATATGCTACAAACAACACACCACAGGTGAAAAACAAAGCAGCTTGCCTTCCAACCGCCACGAGAACATCTCTAGAAAGCAGCACAGCCAGAATATCTGGTCTACATAACATTAGGTAGCTAGCAAAACCAAAACACAGTGAAAAGAAGATTGAATAAGTTAGTGTTTGAACAATTATTTTTAGCTTCATGTAAAATAATATTCAGAATAAAATAAAAAAATAAAGTTAGGGATTTAATATATAGGTAAGTCTATTTACGAGATATGCTTCGTATATAATGTGGTTCGTACAATTTCATCAGTTATCACTCCATAATCATATTGTATTTGCTAGATCATCGACCCACATCAAAATTTTTGATACATCCCTAGGCTAAATGATGTATTCGCATCCTCAGTAGCTAACGCCTTTTTGTCAGTTGGGAAGTCAGCCTGGATCATGTACTGCTTGCAGGCACCGCTACAGGTTTGGAAAAGCTTAGGGTTGCATTTTATTGCGACTGTATCCAGCAGCTTGGATAATGCTGAGAAAACCCTGTAGGTCATATTCGACGTAGTGAGCCTTGTGATCTGTATCTGGGTTTTATTCTCACCGCCATCCTCAGCAACTGTTTTTTCGAGGCATTCCATCACTTTCCTTGTGTATTGCCCGAGGGCAAAAAACGCTTTTTTCCCGTTGCTGTCGCCGGTCTCAAAAAACTTTGCGTGCTCTTCAAAATATTGCTCCATGCTGTCAATTTTCTGGTTTGTCATTGTATATCACCTACTTTGTTATTTTTTTACTAGTGTTTATTATACAACGCCATGGATATAAATGTTATGTTCAATAACGTGATCTGCTGGCACTACAGGCTCAATAGGTTTATATATACATAACTGAATAAATTAATTGATATAAATAATCAA
>CAZUGK010000299.1:0-2647 GCA_964619815.1 uncultured Clostridiaceae bacterium
AAAATATGCTAGGGGTTTATATTGTGGAGGAACTCTCTGTGCTGAGGCACTTGCTTTGTTAAGAGAAAAAGCAGGTAATGTAAAAAGCAATGTTTCAAAGAAGGAATATGAAAAATTAAAGGATATAAATCATTATGAAGGAAATGTATTGATTGATCTGGGAGATGATCAATTTACGGTAGGTAAGCCTCACCCAATGATCGAGCCGTCCCTCAGACTTGAAAGAATAGAAAAAGAAGCATGTGATGCTGAAATAGCAGTTATATTACTGGATTTTGAACTTGGTTATGGTTCCCACATGGATCCGGTCGGAATTACAATACCTGCCATACAGAAAGCGCGGAAAATTGCAGAGGCAGAAGGAAAGCACATTACATTTGTAGGTTATATATGCGGTACAGCAGGAGATAAACAAAATTATGAAATGCAGCGGAGTATGCTTGAAGCAGAAAATGTGATTATTGCTAACAGTAATTATGAAGCGGTAGAAATCGTTGCTGATTTACTTTCATAGGGGGAGACGCGGTATGTCTAATTTACAGGACTTATTTTCAAAACAATTAAAAATCATTAATATCGGTGCATCCAACTTTAAAGAAGATTTTATTTTGCAGGGAGCAGATGTAATTCAATTGGATTGGCAACCACCGGCAGGTGGCAAAAAGGAATTGATTAAAGCATTGGATAAGCTTTCTACTATTCCGGAAATAGAGGATGCAAATAAAGAAGCAATCAAAAGAATAAAGAGTTCCCACCCGGTTCTTGTAGATATTTCAAAAGCAGTGGATGTTATTCCTCAAATGAAAAAGAATATGATTTTGCACGCTGGTCCGCCAATCACATGGGAGAAAATGTGCGGGCCAATGCAGGGAGCAGTCATAGGCGCTTTATTGTTTGAAGGAATGGCACAAAATGTAGAAGAAGCACGGAAGATTGCAGCGTCAGGGCAAATAGAATTTTCGCCCTGTCACGAACATAATGCTGTAGGACCCATGGCAGGTATTATTTCACCTTCCATGCCGGTTCATGTAGTCCTAAATAAAACCTACGGCAACTATGCTTATTGTACAGTGAATGAAGGTCTTGGAAAGGTGCTCAGATATGGGGCTTACAATGAAGAAGTTCTAAATAGGCTAAAATGGATAAAGGAAGAATTTGCCCCTGTGCTGAAAAGAGCTCTGGAACTAAGCGGTGGCATTGATTTGAAGGCGATTATATCTCAAGCGCTTCACATGGGTGACGAGTGCCATAACAGAAACAAGGCAGCAACCAGTCTTTTTTTTAGAGAAATTGCCTTGTTTATTGTCGAAGCAGGTTTCGACAAGGAACATACGGAAAGTGTATTAAGGTTTATTAGAGAAAACGAGCATTACTTCTTGAACTTATCCATGCCTGCCTGTAAGTCTTCTCTTGATGCCGGTCATGGAATTAAAAATTCTACAACAGTGGTTACTATGGCAAGGAATGGGGTTGAATTTGGTATTAGGGTGAGCGGATTGGGCAAAGACCAATGGTTTACCGGACCAGCTAATTTTGTAAAAGGTTTAATGTTCCCAGGATTTACTGAGGAGGATGCAAGCCCCGATATCGGAGACAGCGCAATTACTGAAACTATGGGTATTGGAGGCTTTGCAATGGCAGGAGCCCCTGCAATTGTTCAGTTTGTAGGTGGTGTTGTTGAAGATGCGGTTAATTACACTCGAGAAATGTATGAAATCACCAATGATGAGAATTCCAGCTATAGTATACCGAACCTGGATTTCAGAGGAACACCTATAGGTATAGATATTATGAAAGTAATACAAACGGGAGTACTTCCTATTATAAACACAGGTATGGCACACAAACAAGCCGGTGTTGGGCAAGTGGGCGCAGGATTGGTAAAACCGCCTAAAGAATGCTTTGAAAAAGCTGTGCTTGAATTTGCCAATCGAATAGGGAAGGAGGCATAAATAAAATGAGCAGGATTATGATTGCACTTGGAGGAAATACGCTGGGGAATACACCACAGGAACAGCTTGAATTATTAAAAGCTACTGCAAAGCCGATTGTAGACTTGGTTGAACAGGGTCATGACGTAATACTTTCTCATGGGAATGGGCCACAGGTAGGTATGATTAATCTTGCTATGGAAGTAGCAGCAAAGGCAGGATCAAAAACACCTGAGATGCCTTTCCCCGAATGTGGTGCAATGAGTCAGGGATATATCGGTTATCATCTGCAGAATGCAATACGCGAGGAATTGCTGGATAGAGGTATTGAAAAACCTGTTACGACTATTGTAACGCAGGTTGTAGTTGATAAGGATGACCCGGCATTCCAAAATCCCACAAAACCCATCGGCATTTTTTATACAGAGGAGGAAGCAAAACTACTGATGAGTACCAAGGGCTACACTATGGCGGAAGACTCAGGAAGAGGCTGGAGGCGAGTAGTACCTTCTCCAATGCCAATAGATATTGTTGAAAAAGAAACAATAAGAACGCTTATTGAGGCCGGAAATCTAGTAATAACTGCAGGAGGAGGGGGTATACCCGTAATTTCTGACAAAAAGGGCCTGAGAGGGATTACTGCGGTAGTAGACAAGGATTTTGCAAGCGAGAAAGTAGCAGAACTGATTGATGCAGATTACTTATTTATGTTAACT
>CAZUGK010000299.1:2657-2888 GCA_964619815.1 uncultured Clostridiaceae bacterium
GCTATAGATAGGGTGGCAATTAATTTCGGTAAGCCAGATCAGGTTCCCATAGAGAAGATGTCCACCAATCTTGCTCGCAACTATATAGGTGAGAACCAATTTGCACCCGGAAGTATGCTCCCAAAGGTTTTGGCTGCAGTGAAATTTGCAGAATCAAAGAAGGGAAGAAGAGCAATTATTGCTTCTTTAGAAAAGGCAAAAGCTGCTCTTGTAGGACAGAGCGGTACCATT
>CAZUGK010000300.1:0-2886 GCA_964619815.1 uncultured Clostridiaceae bacterium
CAATTTACCGGAAAAAGGCGCAATCGTTCAGAGAGACCGTGAAACATACGCAATAGCTCCCCACCTCCCGGGCGGAGTCGTTGACCCGGACACTCTCATAAGAATCGCTGAAGTTGCGAAGAAGTACGGGGCAGCTGCCCTGAAAGCGACCTCTGCCCAGAGAATCGCGATCGTGGGTCTGAAAGAAGAAGACCTTGATAATGTCTGGGCTGACCTTGGCATAAAGCCCGGAGCAGCAATAGGGCTCTGCGTAAGAAGCGTTAAGATCTGCCCGGGAACGACTTTCTGTAAGCAGGCTAAACAGGACTCACTGGGCCTGGGCCTAAAACTGGACGAGAAATATCACGGGATGCCAATGCCTTCAAAACTGAAAATAGGGGTTAGTGGCTGCCCTAACTCATGTTCTGAACCTGCTATTAAAGATATAGGGATCATGGGTACTGCAAAAGGATACAACCTGATGGTCGGTGGCTCTGCTGCTGCAATGCCCAGGCTTGCCCAGGTCGTAGCAAAAGACCTTTCCGAAGCCGAGGTTCTTGAAGTTGTGGATAGAATCCTTAACTTCTACAAAAATTCAAGTACAAAAAAGAGGCTCGGTAAATTTATTGATGACATGGGTCTGGACGAGTTCAAAAAGCAGGTTGGGTTGTAACTTACATGTTAAGTTACAAATCATTTGCCTTACAGGGATTTTATTAAGACTCTGACACACCTGACATCACTGTTTGACCGCGAACAACTGTATTTGTTTCCTCCATGAATCTCCAGCCTTATTTCTTCAGGGCTCGAGGTTAAGATTCTCAGAGCTCTGGCAGAACAGAGTTCGATAAGTAAAATGCTGGTTTAGAGACTGATCTAATAAGTTTACAGCGGTCAGACATATATGAAACGGATGACAGAATATATAATACTGGATAAATGGGTCCCCTGTTAAAAAAAACAGGGCACTCTGAAAAATGAAGAGCAAAAAACAAAACATGGTCGAAGGGGAGATTTGTATGAAAGTTGTTGAGATGAAATCCTCGCCGGAAAAGCCTAACCCTCACAATGTGAGCGTACGGATGCTTTATGACACCGAAAATGCACAGGCAGTGCACATAGAACTAAAACCAGGAGAAGCCTTGAAAAAGCATGTTACTCCCACAGATGTCTTTTTCTATATTCTGGAAGGAAAAGGTGTTGTTGAAATTGGGGATGAACAGGAAGAAGTAAGCAGGGACATGCTGATCGAGAGTCCCGCAAAAGTTCCCCACCGCCTCCTGAACCCCGGGGATGGAATCTTCAGGGTACTTGTTGTAAAAGCACCGAGGCAGAAGGAGTCCACTCGTCTGCTGTGAGATTGAGCTTTAAAGGTTGGTAAGGACTGTCGAACAGTGACTGAGAATACAATGCCAAAAAAAATTGCAGTCGTGCGCTGCGACATAGTCTCGGAAGCCTGCCCTGGGGTGGGTTGCTTTAAGGCTTTTAATGACCGAAAATCGTACTTTGAGGCTTACGACGAAGATACGCAGATGATCGCCTTTTTCACGTGCGGAGGCTGTTCGGGAAGGAGAGTGTACCGTCTGGTAAATTCCCTCAAAAAACACGGTCTGGATGTCGTGTACCTCAGTTCCTGCATGCTCATGGAAGATACTTATCCCAGATGTCCTAATCTGGATTGTATAAAAAAGACAATTCAGGATGCGGGAATAAAGGTTGTAGAAGGGACTCATCACTGACATAGATCTCGATAATGAAGATTAAACCTGTAAACACATCAAAAAAGGGATAGACAAAAACACAAATGAGGGAAACATGTCTGCAGAAGAAAACAAAACAATAGTTCGCCGCTTCTTTGAAGAAGGCCCTTCTAAAGGAAACCTGAACGTTGCTGATGAGCTGCTATCACCTGATTTCGCTTTACATGTCCCTCTTCCTGCTCCTCCAGGAATCGAGGGAATAAATGAAGTGATTACCGCATGCAGGGCAGCCTTCGAGCACCTTAATGTTACTATTGAGGACATGGTTGCCGAGGGTGACAACGTTGCTGCCCGTTTCACAGCTCGCGGTATACATAAAGGGAATTTTATGGGGTTACCTGCGACAGGGAAGCCGATAACTATGACTGGCATAGAGATCTTCCGCATCAAAGATGGAAAGATTGCTGAGTTATGGGGCGAGGCCAACCTCCTTGGTCTGATGCAACAGTTAGGGATTATTCCTGTGCCTGAGAACCAGGGTTGAATATTACAGGCGCGTCTGACGTTCTTTTAATTCTTCCCTCTGAAGGTCCGTGATGAAAATGCAACTTACAAACAAGCCAGGGGCAATAATATGAGCCACGATATAAATGGGGATCATAATTCCGGAGAAGATGAGAATTACGAAGGGGCAGATCCAGAACTTCAGGATCTCTCTCTCCCTAAAACAGATAGTATGCTGTATTTGATACTGAACTCTTTAAATCAGAATCTAGCAAGTTTTAATGCTTATCTAAAATTTAAGAACTATATCTCTGACGATACCTTGAACGCCGAGCTCTTAAAAAGAAGTATGAGTATCCACAGGGATTTCTCTGCCCTCTTTTTGCACACTAAAGAAGAACTGGTATTCATTCATCCTGAACTTCTGGAAAAAGCAGAACGAATATTATTCAAAGGGGATGCAGGCATGGATTTCATAAAATATACCTGCAAAATCAGTAAAATAATAAATGATTATAAAAATGTGCTGTACAGGGAAGGCTATTTACCGGATTTCAAGCAGCAGCTGATATTCACAGATGCCTGATTTATCCTATATTTTAATAAATTTTTTTCATAGAAGGCGTAAATACGAAGGGGGTCAATTTTCATGGTAAAACGATTAATTATAAAAATTGATGAGGAAAAATGCACAGGCTGCGGA
>CAZUGK010000301.1:0-2876 GCA_964619815.1 uncultured Clostridiaceae bacterium
AGGCGGTTGTCACCTCAATGCGGTCGCCGTTGATCATCGTGGTGTACAGTTTTACAAACTCCAGCGTGCCCGCGTTCATCATCACGGGGTTTACCAGCGTGCCTTCCGCCTCGAAGATGATCTTGAGCCCGCAGTCCACGTCTCCGGCGTTTTCCACCGTCACGATCAGGTCGCCCGTGCGGCGGCCCACTTCCCATGTATCGGTCAGCTGTAGCCCGTCCGTTTCGTCAAAGATCATTTCGCCTTCCCACTCGGCCACCTGCGTTTCGGCCACGGTTTCATCCTGCCAGTAAGGGCTGGGACAGCGCAGCTGAATGAGAAACTGCGGCAGCACGCCGGAGGTGTAATTCGGCGCGGTTTCGGCATAGCACGCGATCCGGCGCCGCAGGCTGCCGCACACATAGGTCAGCATCGCCTGCCGTTTCGGGCTCAGCACATGGTTAAGCCGCTGCCGTAGTTCAATCTGCCGGGCGATGCCGGTGGCGCGCAGGTGGCCGGTAATGGTGATATCCCGCGATTCCACCGCGCTGGATACGAATGTCTCGCCGTCCTGCCCAATGGTCGTGGCGGTGCTGATCTTGCTGGATACGTCGTTGAGGCCGTCCACGTCGCGCGATACGTTCACGTGGAAGTCGGAATAGACGGAAAACTCGGTTGTTACACCGTTGCCGTTGGTGAAATACAGCCGTTCGACCATGCCTTCACCCCCTCATCTTGCGGGCGATTACGGTAAACTGCCGCGCCGCTTCCCGCTGCTGGGCGGCATAGCTGGTTTCGTTGGCGTACACGTTCTGCGTCAGGTACAGGTTACCGCCCGCGCCGCCATCGGTACGTGCGACTCCGCGCGATGGGCCGGAAGCGGCCCAGTCCGGCAGGGTGGCCGTCCGTTTCAGCCGGTCGGCCACCTGCTTCTCCGCCTGATCCATCCGCTCGGCAAACCCTACCTCAAACCCCATCGCGCTGTACATGCCCACCGTCTGAAACGCCTTGCTGGGGCTTTTCTGCCCCAGCGCGTCGCGGGCCGCCTGGATCACCGCCGCCATGATCTCCTTGATGGCGAGCTTGGCTGCCTCCAGCCTGCTCCGCATCCCGGCGATAAAGCCGTCGATGTTGTTCTGCCCCACGGTGTAAAAACTGGTGTACTGGTACATGCCGCTCTTTGCGGAAAGGGAAATGCTCTTTGCCTTGCTGACAACGCTAGTGCGTCGGTTCGTAAGCCCTGTGGCGTAGGCGTCCGCGGCGTCCTCACCCGCGCTGGTCAGATCCATGGCCCCTGCGACGGTGCTTCGGATACTCTCCGCAGCCGCAGACATGGCGGTTTTCGCGGTATCGTCCGTCATGCCGGTGACAAGGCCCGCCGTGATGTCCTCGCCCACGGGGTACATCACCTTGGCGGGGCTGTGGCTGTCAAACACGGCGCGGGTCTGTTCGATCACCTTGTCGCGCAGGGTGGTCAGGTCGTCCTTGGTCAACTTCCCCGCCGCGTCGCCGATTCCGCCCGTGATGCCGCTCACCAGATCGCCGCCCACCGCTGTCCCCCGCGCGATCATATCCATGGTTTTCAGCGCGTTTTCAAGGCCGCCGCTCAGCGTGGTCATGTCGAGGTTTTCAAAGCTGCTTTTATCCAGCATGGATTGCAGGTACGCCATCATGGGGTTTTGGGTCAGCCCGTCCGCCTGCCCGATTTTCTGCTCCATTGCGGTGCGCATCTGCAAAAGGTAGGTGTCGATCTGCGTGTCGAAACTCATCGGGTCGGCAAACATCGCGTTGATGTCTTCCTGCGTCATGTCAAGGCCGAGGTACGCCTTGAGGTTTTCCGGCGTCAGCAGCGCTTTCTTCTCATCGGGCTCAAACCCCTCGCCACTGGCAAGGCTTTTGACAAACAGTTGGTATTGGTCATATAGGCGCGCATACTCGGCGATGGCGCCCGCGGCGTCCGGGTTCGCCTTCGCCATGCCGTCAAACAGCTTTTGGATTTCGGCCTGCTGTTCGGCAAACACGGTCGTGTCCACCTGCTCGTCCGCTGCGAAGATGGAGGCCATATCCGCCTTGGCTTTGTCCAAGTTTTTCGCTGTGGTTTCGGTTTCCTCGGCGGTCAGGCCGCCCTTTTGCAGCGTAGCGTTCCAGGTGTCGATATCCGTTTGCAGTTGGGCAATAGCGGCTTCATTGGCGGCGTGGCGGTCGGCGGCCTCGTTCACGAACAGCTGCTGCGTATACCCCAGCGCCTCGCCGAAATCCCGCTCCGTGCCGGTGCCGCCCTTCACGCGTTCGGTGCGCGCCTTGAGCACCTGCGTTGCGCTATCCTGCGCGGCTGCAAGCTCAATGCGCACCACGCCGATTTTGTCCAGCAGCGTTTGCAGGTTGGCGATTTCTTCTTCGGTCGGGGTGCGCCCGTCCTTGTAGATTTGCTTGGCCAGCGCCGTGTAGTCGGTCTTGTACTGCTCCAATTCGCCGATCAGCTTTTGCGTTTTTTCACCCAGCCCGGTTGCGAGCTCTTCTGCGCGCGTTTCGCTGAAGGGGCTGTTGCCGCTATCGTCCACAACCGCCAGCAGGCTAGCTTTGAAGTCCTCTTTCTGTGCCGCCAGCTGGGTTTTGGCTTTTTCTAAGTCAGGCTCCACGACGTCGTTTACGTACTTGGAGATGGCTGAATACTCTTTTTTGGTCAGCTTACCGCCGCCGCTGCTGCCTTCGCTCAGGAAGCTGTCCAGCTGATCTTTAAGGCTTTGGGTGTCGGCGTTCACGGTAATGGTCACTTCGTGGGTCTTGTCCGCGGCTGCGATTCCGGCGTTGATCCCGTCCGTCACCGCGTCCACGCTGGTCTGGGGTACGTCCAGCTTGAGGTTTGCCAGCTTATCGTCCAGCGTCTTGTAGCTGGC
>CAZUGK010000302.1:0-2844 GCA_964619815.1 uncultured Clostridiaceae bacterium
AACTGATTAAGGACCCAATATATATCGACTACGCCAGGTATGCCAGGCATAAAGGCAAGATTCGCCTGGCCTGAAAACGGAGTGAGCATAATGAGAGATGTAGCAATTATTGGAGTAAAAAATACTAAGTTTGGAGAACTATGGGAGCGTTCTCTAAGGGATATAGTTGTAGAAGCTGGGATAGGAGCAATCCAGGACGCAGGCGTTAGTGGGAAAGATATTAATGCTCTTTATGTAGGAAATATGAGTGGAGGCCGCTTTATTGAGCAGGAACATATAGGAGCTCTTATTGCAGATTATTCGGGGCTTTCCAAGAATCTGCACGTTCCCGCTACGCGAGTCGAAGCTGCCTGTGCATCGGGTGGACTTGCCCTGCGTCAGGCCATTATGTCTGTAGCTTCTGGTTATAGCGATATCGTAGTTGCAGCCGGAGCAGAAAAAATGACTGATGTTGGATCTGAAGAAGCATCTTCAGCTCTTGCAGCAGCAGCTGATCGTGAATGGGAAGGTATGGCAGGAGCTACTTTTCCCGGACTTTATGCAATGATTGCAAGGCTGCATATGCACAGGTATGGAACGACCAGTGAACAGCTTGCCGAAGTTGCCGTAAAGAATCACAAAAATGGCTCTCTTAATCCCATTGCTCAGTATAAAAACAGGATTACTGTAGATGATGTATTGAATTCTATAATGGTAGCCGATCCTTTGCATATTTACGATTGTTCTCCAATAACGGATGGAGCTTCAGCTGTTGTGCTTGCTCCTGCGGATATCGCCCACAAATATACGGATACTCCTATCTATATTAAGGCAACTGCTCAGGCAAGTGATACGATTGCGCTTCATGACCGACGGGACATAACAACCCTCGATGCAACCGTAGTGGCTGCAAAGCGTGCATACTCCATGGCAAAATTAGGGCCTGAAGATATCGATGTTGTGGAAGTACACGACTGTTTTACTATTGCTGAAATTTGCGCTATTGAAGACCTTGGGTTTGCAGAAAAAGGAAAAGGAGGAATTGTCACCGCAAATGGAGAAACTGCCATCGGAGGCAGGATCCCAGTTAATACATCCGGCGGTCTCAAAGCCTGTGGACATCCAGTTGGGGCTACAGGTATAAAACAGGCCGTTGAGATCACAACCCAGCTACGCGGAGAAGCCGGAAAGCGACAGGTAGACGGTGCAGAGTATGGAATGACCCATAATGTAGGAGGGTCAGGAGCAACGGCAGTTATTCATATTTTCTCGAGGGAGAGGTGAGAATCCTATGTCTTCCGTTCCACGATTTTGGAGAAGTTTAGGTAGCAGGTATAACCTTGAAGGTACCCGCTGTAAAGAATGCGGAGAATATTACTATCCTCCACGCAATTTTTGCGTAAACTGCAGGCGGGGAGGTCATATTGAACCTTACAATTTCAAAGGTGCTGGGGAAATTAGATCCTATACGATAATCCATACAGCTGCTGAAGGTTTTGAAGGCCAGACACCTTATACCCTTGCGATAATCCAACTAGATGAAGGGCCCAGCCTGACATCTCAGGTAATAGGCGACCCTGAAAAAATCCATATTGGAATGAGGGTAAGATCTGTATTCCGGAAACTTGGGGAAGATGGTGAACGTGGTATGATTTACTATGGCACTAAATTTGTCCCTGCAGATCCAGAATGAGTCCGGATTTTTCCGGATTCTTTTTTTAGACTACTTAAGTGAGTTTTTAACAAGGCAAATATCTAGCTACAAATATCTAGTTCAACATTTAGCTAATTTTAACCTGATTAAACTGGAGATGTCTAAAAACTATGATTGAAATAGAGATCAAGGTCAAAGCAGACCATTCAAAAGCCCACTCTATTCTCAAGAAAATAGGGGCATTAAAAATGGGAGTTGAAAACCAGTCAGATGTTTATTTTGCAGCTCCTTACAGGGATTTTGCGAAAACCGACGAGGCGCTTAGAATCCGTTCCCTTGATGGCAGCGCTGTGCTGACCTACAAAGGTCCTAAACTCGACGGCATATCCAAAACCCGGGAAGAATTCGAAACTCCTGTAGACGAGGCTACTACAATACAAATCTTGCATGCTCTTGGTTTCTCCGAAGCCGGAGTAGTCCGCAAAAAGAGAGAAATTTTCAGCGCAGGAGATATTACTGTTTGTCTTGATGCCGTAGAAAACCTTGGAGAATTCCTTGAAGTCGAAATCGTGGCTGAAAACGAAAAAGAGCTCGAACCTTCAAGGGCAAAGTTATTTGAATTGCTAAAACAGTTTGGCGCAGGGGAAAAGGACTCTATCCGAACTTCTTATCTTGAAATGGTACTGCAAAAGGATAGGAGTTAATGTGTTATTTGTTAAGATATCTTATCTGACTTGTCAAAATATAAAAATGCACTTTACCTAAAGCATCATCCACAACAATATACTTCCCATCTGGTGAAATATCACAGGTCCTAAATGAACTATCCCCTATAAATTTAGAGATAATTACCCCTTGCTCCAAGCTCCATACCTTGAGTGTATCGTCAGATGAAGCTGAAACAGCATACTTTCCATCAGGTATTACTGCAATTGCTCCCACCAAAGCATCATACCCTCTCAATGTCGTTTTTTGTTCTCCTTTCTCTAGATCCCATACCTTAAGTATTCCTTCAAGTGAAGCTGAAACAGCATGCTTTCCATCGGGTGTTAACGCAACTGCCCTCACAGGACCCTCATGCCTTTTCAATGTTGTTTTTTCGGCTTTGTAGAAATCCTAAATTATTGAGTTATTATAAAAAAGATTTTAAATCGCAAATGCGGCAGAGTATTCAATGATCGTACGAACACTTTCTTTGATAATGTTCGAAA
>CAZUGK010000303.1:0-2833 GCA_964619815.1 uncultured Clostridiaceae bacterium
AAACGCGAAGGAAGTCTACTTCGATACACAACGAGGCGGTGTCCGCCTATGAACAAAGCGCTGCTCAAACACCTCGGCAATATCGACCAGCTGGCGGGTGTCCGTTTAGAACGGCTGGAGGAAGGCAACGGCGCGGGCATGGGCATTGCCCGCGTCTGGAACGCGGCGGGGCTGAGCTTTTCCGTAACCCCGGATCGCTGTCTCGACCTGTATGATTTTTCCTATAAGGGCGTGAATCTCGCGTTCCATTCAAAGAGCGGGCTCGGCGCGAGCGCGTTTCTGCCGCTGGTCGGCGAATTCTTCAGCGATTGGCGCGGCGGCATGCTCGCCACCTGCGGGCTCGACAACGTCGGCGGCGCGGCGCAGGCCGACGAACTGAACATTTTCCCGATTCACGGCAGAATCGGCAGCCGCGCGGCGGAGCAGTTTGGTTTGGATGCGCACTGGGAAGGCGACGACTATGTACTTCGCCTCTCCGGCGTGGTGCGCGAAAGCCGGTTGTACGGGCGCTCGCTCGAGCTTCGGCGCCAGATCGAAACCTCGCTGTACGCAACCGAAGTCACGATTACGGACACGATCACCAACCTAACCGATGCGCCGGAACCCGTCTTTCTGCTGTATCACTTCAACTTCGGCTATCCGCTGCTGGACGAGGACGCGCTCTACTTTGGGCCAAGCGCGCAAACGAGCGACTACAGCAAAAGCGGCGACACCGACCACCATCATATGCACGCGCCCGTGGACGGGTTGCCGCAGCAGACCTTCTGCCACGTTCCGCACACGAAGGGAATCGTAACCGCCGGTCTGTATCAGCCAAAGCTGCAACTTTCGGCGTATTTACGGTACGATACCACGTCGCTGCCCTATCTGCTGGAGTGGAAGTGCCTCAAGTCGCACGACTACGTGCTCGCAATTGAGCCAGCCAACTGCCCCGCCCACGACCGCGTAACCGACCTCGCGGAGCAAAACGCGTTTCTGCTCGGCGCATACGAAAGCGTTACCTATCGAGTCACGCTCGGCGTTTCCGAAGGCGCGGCGGCGCAGGCGCTCGTTTCTACCAACGCATAAGGGAGAATTCGTTATGTATGTCATCGGTCTGGACATCGGCACGACGGGAACGAAAGCTTTGCTGGTCGAAACCAGCACCGGCATCGTCGCCGGAAAGGGATACCAGGGGTATTCGCTTTCCACGCAGGATAACCGCGTGGAACAGGACGCAAGCGACTGGATCGCCGCCAGCAAGGCCGCCATTCGCGAGGCGATGGCCGGAAACGAGCAAAAGAGCGTGTCCGCCATCGCGCTTTCCACGCAGGGCGCGAGCATGGCGATGGTCGACGCTTCCGGCAAACCGATTGGCAACGCGATCACTTGGATGGACTCCCGCGCGCGTGCCGAAGCGGCGGAGTTGGAACAGCTGCTCGGCAACGAGTATGTGTACCACATGTGCGGCTGGCGCATTTTTCCGACACTCGACGCGTCAAAGATTCTGCATCTGCGCCGCGCTGGGTTGATCCAGCCGGGCTGCCGATACCTGAGCACAATTGAAATCGTCCACGAATGCCTGACCGGACGCGCGGTGATTGACCCGACCAACGCGGCAATTCGCCAGTTGATGGACATTCGAACCGCCCGCTGGGACCCGCGCATGCTGGAAGCGCTGGGCATTACGCCGGAGCAGTTGCCGGAGATTCAGCCCACCGGATCGTTAGTCGGCGGGCTCACGAAAGCCGCCGCGCTGGAGCTGGGTTTATCGGAAGGTATGCCGGTGTTCAACGGCGCGCACGACCAATACTGCGCCTCGCTCGGCGCCGCCGCGATTCACGCGGGGGATATGCTCCTTTCCGCCGGAACCACTTGGGTGATTCTGGGCCTCGGCGAAAAACTGCTCTATTCGGATTCTTTTCTTGCGCCGTCGATCCACCCGGTGCCCGGCCTGTTTGGCGCGATGGCGTCGCTCTCCGGAACGGGCGTTTCGCTGGAGTGGTACCGAAACAAGTTTCTGCCCGAAGTTGGTTTTGCGGAGCTGGATCTTCAGGCGCAGAGCCGCGAGATCGGCGATCTGTTTTACTATCCCTACCCGCTGGGCGCGGCATACCCGATTTGGAACACCAACGCGCAGGCCGCGTTCGTCGGCTCCAACCTCAACCACGACCGGTTCGATTACGCGCGCGCGATCATGGAGGGCGCGGCCTTCGGCGTGCGTCGCGCGCTGGAGGACTTTGCGGTAAACGGCTGCGAAATCGGCGAGCTCAAGGTGCTCGGCGGTGCTTCTCGCAGCCCGCTTTGGACGGAGCTGATCTGCGACATCACGAACACCCCCGTTCAACTCCTGCGCGAGACGGATGCCTGTGCGCTCGGCGCGGCGATGATCGCCGCCTGCGGCGCGGGCGCGCACCCCGACTACTCCGCCGCCGCAACGGCGATGGTACACCGCGGCGATACGTTAACCCCTTCGCCGGAACGCGCGGCGTATTATCGCGAGAAGTATGCGCGCTATCGCGATTGTTGGGATCGTCTTGCAGCCTACTACGCATAGCGTTTTGCCTTCGAAGCATCTTTGCGTATGAATAAGCATTGGGAACAAACAAAGGCCATCCATTTGGATGGCCTTTGTTGCGCTTCTTTCGTTTATTCCTCAATCAATCGCGCCGGTCGGCAAACATGCGGTTCACCGCATCGATCGTCTGCTCCACGAGCACATCGCCACCTTCCGGCCCGCAGAACGTGGACGCCGGTTTGCTGCTGTAGCTGCCGCCGCGCACGCCGGAGCTAGAGGGCAGGTACCCGCCGATGCCGTTGGACAGCTGCACGACGAAGAGCTGATCCGGCAGGG
>CAZUGK010000304.1:0-2812 GCA_964619815.1 uncultured Clostridiaceae bacterium
ATGACAGTTCTGCTTGTAATTGATATCAAAAATTATGCTGGAACCGCCGTCAGGGATCAGGGTAACAGGTTTTGGCTTCAGTCCCTGTGCCTCGTTTTCTGTACCGGTAAAAACAGAAAGCCAGTAGCAGCTTACATATGGTTCAAGCATAGGGCATGGCTTAAATACCATAGGATACTTGAAATCCACTTTTCGCCATTGTTCATAATCATCAATTCTGAATCTGTCCAGATACATCATATACCCCGCATTTCCAAGGCCTTAAGTGTTGTTCTGGGTTTATATTGCAGTATACTCAGGCTTTAGACATATTTATCAATACAATTTTACCATTAATGTTAGAGTATGGCAAAAAAATCTGAACTATGCTGAAGCGTGGGCAAACGAAATGTCCCCGAGACATCTTAATAGCCTTCGTCACACAGTATTTTTTCGCATATGTCACTAGCCTTGCCCGGGGTTCCTTCGTAAGCGTTAATATACATCTGCTTTATTTCACAGATAAGCGGATATCTTGGATTTGTTCCTGTGCATTGATCATCAAAAGCTGACTCGCACATTTCATCAAGGGTCGAGTAGAAATTTTCTCTGGAAACGCCGGCCTCATCACTAGTCCTGGGTATATTTATCTTATTTTTTAACTCATCGATTGCTTTAATCATTAGCTCTACCTTTTCATCTTCACTGCTTCCGCCCAAGTGAAGAGAATCAGCAATTTCAGCATATCTCCATTTCGCTATCGGATACTTGTATTGTGCAAATGCAGCCTGCTTTCTCGGGTCATCGACGGCATTGAACCTTATCACTTCATTAATCAGAATCCCATTGGCAACTCCATGAGGTACATGGTGCATTGCGCCAAGCTTATGTGCCATCGAGTGGCATACACCAAGAAATGCATTAGCAAAGGCCATACCGGCTACGGTTGATGCATGAGCCATTTTTTCTCTTGCTTCAACATTGTCAGCACCTTCATTATATGCCTGAGGCAGATAATTGAATATTAACCTGATGGCTTCCAAAGCCAATCCATTTGTGTATTCGGTGGCGAGGATCGAAACATACGCCTCAATGGCATGGGTCAGGGCATCTATACCTGAAGCGGCGGTAAGGCTTTTCGGCATATTCAACATTAATTCTGAGTCAATAATAGCCATATTAGGCGTTAGTTCATAGTCAGCCACAGGGTATTTTATCCCGGTTTTTTCGTCTGTAATTACTGCAAATGGCGTAACTTCCGATCCTGTACCTGCTGAGGTTGGAATGGCTATCATCATGGCCTTTTCTCCCATTTTGGGGAAAGTATAAACTCTCTTTCGGATATCCATAAACCTCATTGCAAGATCCTCAAATCTGATTTCCGGATACTCATATAGCACCCACATGATTTTTGCAGCATCCATTGGAGACCCTCCACCGATTGCTATAATTACATCAGGCTTAAAGCTTTCCATCTCAGCTGCTCCCTTTTTAGCAGCCGCCAAAGTCGGATCCGGTTCAACGTCAAAAAATACCTTGTAGCTGACTTCAAGTTCATTTAAAATATTCGTAACCTTATCGGCATAACCCAATTGGAAAAGTACTTTATCAGTTACGATAAATGCCTTCTTTTTGCCTAAAGTGGTTAATTCCTTTAATGCTATGCCGAGACTGCCATATTTATAATAGATTTTGGGGGGCACTCTGAACCAAAGCATATTTTCTCTCCTCTCAGCAACAGTTTTGACATTCAATAAATTCTTCACGCCGACATTATCTGATACTGAGTTCCCTCCCCATGTACCGCAGCCTAAGGTTAAGGAAGGCGTAAGCTTGAAATTGTATATATCTCCTATGGCGCCGTGGGATGAAGGCATATTGATAATTGTCCTTCCTGTTTTCATTACAGACCCAAACTTGTCTATTCTGTCCCTTGATTTAATCTGGTCGGTATAAAGTACGGAAGTGTGCCCGAAGCCGCCAAGTTCAATGAGTCTGATTGCTTTCTTAAGGGCTTCATCAAAGGTGCTTGCCCTGTACATGGCAAGGATGGGAGATAGTTTTTCATGGGAAAAAGGCTCTTCTATTTCCACTGACTCAACTTCTCCAATAAGTACCTTAACATCTTTTGATACCTCGATTCCGGCAATTGAGGCTATTTTACATGCACTCTGCCCGACAATAGCAGCATTTAGTATGCCGTTAGAGACTATAATATTTCTCACTTTGCCAATTTCATTTTCTTTAAGAATGTGAGCACCTCTTGCTTCAAATTCACGCTTTGCCTCATCATAAACCTGATCCAGAACAATTACGGCTTGTTCAGAAGCGCAGATTACACCATTATCAAAGGTTTTTGACAGAAGAATAGAACTGACCGCCATCTTTATATCGGCAGTCTCATCAATAATTACCGGAGTGTTACCCGGGCCCACACCTATTGCGGGTTTGCCGGAGGAATAAGCTGCCCGCACCATTCCCGGCCCCCCTGTGGCAAGGATCATATCTGATTCCTCCATTACAAGCTGTGAAAGCTCAACCGAGGGTTCATCTATCCAGCCTATTATTCCTTCCGGCGCACCGGCCTTTACTGCTGCGTCCAATACTATTTTTGCTGCGGCTATAGTACATTTCTTTGCCCTCGGGTGAGGAGAAAATATGATGCCGTTTCTGGTTTTTAAGGCAATAAGGGACTTGAATATTGCGGTAGAAGTCGGATTTGTTGTCGGAATTACGGCAGCAATTATACCTACTGGTTCTGCAACCTTTGCAATTCCGAAGGATTCATCTCTTTCAATAACGCCGCAGGTTTTCTCATCCTTGTATTTATTAT
>CAZUGK010000305.1:0-2462 GCA_964619815.1 uncultured Clostridiaceae bacterium
GACAATCACTGTTATTTAGAGAAACAAAATTAAGATGGTACGAGACCATCTTAATTTTGTTTTTATACTATAATCAAAAGCTTTCTGTCATGCGAAAATTTCAATCCAGAGCCCCATCCCCAATATACTCCATTACCTGTCCAAGCTCTTGAATTATACCATCAGCTAAAGTAAGATCCTGCATTCCCGAGGTTGGGTTTTGATAACCAAGGCACCTGATTCCAGCTGAAATGGCAGCCTGAACTCCAGCTGTTGAATCTTCAATGGCAATTGCATCATCCGACGAAATCCCGCTAAGCTGAAGTGCTTTTTTATAAATATCCGGACTGGGTTTCTGGAACTGCACTTCGTCTCCGGTAACGGAATAAGCAAAATATTCAGTTAATCCAAAATAATCGAGGACATGACTTACGTAATACCGGTTCGAGGATGATGCAACTGCTGCTGGGATACAATACTCTTTGAGCGAAGTCAACAAATTCACAAGCCCCTTTGTCGGTGATAGATGCTCCTTGTAAATATAACTTAAAATCAAATCAAACTGCTGCATCTCCAGATCACCCGGGTTCACATTCAAGCCGTTTTCCCTTATGATTTTTGTCCATAAATCCTTATTTGGTTTACCAACATATTCTTTAAGATTAAAAGTTTCTCCCAGACCATAGCTGCACAAAATTTCCAATTTTGCACGGTAGTGCAGTGGTTCACTATCAAATATAACTCCGTCAACATCAAATATGACCAAATCGATTTTATGTTTCAACGTGCTCACTAAATCACCTCAAGCCTTCCTATTTTACAATTTATAACTAAGTAATTTGCAGTTCTCATATTTCATGTATACAGTTTAGTGATGTTGCGTTGCTCAGTAGCTGCAAGATTTCGTTATGTGGACGATTTCCCTTTGTTTTTACCGAGAGCAGGACGGACATCTCTTTTATTTCTTTGCCCTTATTCTTAACAATTTGAATATCAGAAACTTCTATACAGTTTTGCTTTGCCAGGCCCAGAAAGGAGCCTAGTCCCTGTGAACTGCTGAATTCCAGATAGAGATGCAACAAATTGGATTTTTTGCGCATCATATTATCCATCTTGTGTAGAATTGTCATTACAAAGAATATAGTAATACCGCCTAAAATTGCACCCTCGTAAAAACCGATACCTATTGACAGACCAATGCAGGCCGAAGCCCATAAACCGGCTGCTGTGGTGAGTCCTCTAACCTGGTTTCTTCCAGTGATGATGATTGTTCCGGCACCCAAGAATCCAATGCCGCTGATAACCTGGGCACCCAACCTGCCTATATCTCCCGTATGAAAAGTTTGATAAATATATTGGTTTGTAATCATAACAATGGTTGAACCTAGGCAAACAAGTATATAAGTACGGAAGCCCGCAGGGTGTCTTTTGCGGCCCCTTTCAAGGCCGAGAATTCCGCCAATTATTACAGAAAGGACAATACGTACACATATGGAAAGAACGTTAACATCTTTTAATATAGCTAATGGCATTTACGGGTGCAGTCCTTTCGCTTTCACTATTTTGAGTGCGGGAAGCGGGTTATTGCAGGTCATAAGCCTTGCACCGCAACGTATGGATTCATGAACAAGTTCTTCGGTGTCAGGACAATAAGACCATGGCAATATTTCAATATTTTCAAATTCCTGAACGCGTTCAGGAGTAATACTTTTCATATCAATACCTACTGCGAATAATTTTGAATAAGTACCGTTTTCTCCATCAATAAAGTTCTTCATTACTTCTCTTGGAAAGCCTTGTGTTTTTACCCCATAGTAGTCATACATATAGGAAACAATTGAAGCGTCAAAGCAGGTAAAAACACAACGATCCGTTAAGTCATATTCCTTCAATATTTCCATAGAAAGATCAACTGTTTCATGTGTTTTTTCCTTTATTTCCACATTTAAAAGAAGATCCTTATACGGATTGATCAGCTCACAGAATTCACGCAATGTGGGAACTTTAAGACCTTCAAATATATTGCCGAATTTAACCCCGGCATCCAACTCTTTGATTTGCTCCAGCGTCATGTCATGAATATAACCTGTACCATTTGTGGTGCGATCAACCATGTTATCATGCATTAGGACAACCACCTTGTCTTTAGTCAGGTTCAGGTCAAATTCAATCATGTCAACTTCCATATCCAATGCTTTCTGCACGCTAAGCAGAGTATTTTCGGGATAAAACGCACCACAACCTCTGTGGCCGGCAACGAGTATATTTCCTTTATCCAACAATTTATCTATAGCTTTCTGCATACTTAACCAAGCTTCCTTTCAGCTTTCACTTAATAAGATGTAGTTTAGAAAGTGATGCAAACTTTAAAGTCTCCATATTTTCCTGAGGCATAATCAAACGCTTTTTCCCATTCCTCAATCGGGAAGCAAGTGCTAATTAGTCCGTCTGTCTTGAGTTTTCCGTTACCAATATTGTCAATT
>CAZUGK010000305.1:2472-2806 GCA_964619815.1 uncultured Clostridiaceae bacterium
AAACGGATAGCAATACGGGCTAAGGTGTGAACCGAGAAGGTCAAGCTCCTTGCTGTCTCCGATAATAGACCAGTCAACAGTTGTATCCTGCCCGAATACACTGAATTCTACAAACCGGCCGAGTTTACGTACCATAGTAAGCCCCTGCTTAACACTTGACGGATGCCCTGTGGCTTCGATATAAATATCGCAGCCATAGCCGCCGGTAAGTTTTAAAACTTCAGCCACTGCATCCTCTTGTCCTGGATTAAAGACCAAATCAGCACCAAATTCCTTTGCTTTGTCCAGTCTGGATTGAACCATGTCCAAAACAATCAGCAATTTAGGGTTTTTC
>CAZUGK010000306.1:0-2805 GCA_964619815.1 uncultured Clostridiaceae bacterium
ACTACTGCTACAGTGAAATATGGAACCAATAACAGGGAAACAACTGTTCTGGGTACGAGTCCGGATTACCAGACAATAAAGAGTGTCGGGGTGCAGCAGGGACGTTTTCTCGTTCAGAATGACCTTGACAGCATGCAAAAGGTAGCCATAGTTGGGACGGCAGTAATAAATGATATATTTGAAGGCAGGAACCCTCTAGGGAAGAGCATTAAAATAAACGGGCAAATATTTACTGTAGTGGGAGTGCTGGAAGAAAAGGACAACGGACAGGATGACGGGGCAGATGATACTGTTGTAATTCCGGTTTCCGTATCACAGCGGCTGTTCAGTACAGGAACAATCAGAAACTTTGCCATACAGGCGACCAGCCCCGAAACTGTGGAAACTGCAATGGAAAAGCTGAATGAATTTCTTAAAAAAACCTATAAGGATACTGACGCCTTCAGAGTTTTCAACCAGGCAGAGATGCTTGAATCCCTTGACAGCATGACCGGAACTATGACTGCGGTACTTGCGGGAATTGCGGCAATTTCACTTATCGTAGGCGGTATAGGTATAATGAATATAATGCTTGTTTCTGTTACTGAAAGGACCAGGGAGATAGGAATAAGAAAGGCCATAGGAGCGAAAAAGAAGAACATATTGACGCAATTCCTGATTGAGGCAATTATACTTACTGGGTTTGGCGGCTTTTTAGGCGTGGCTATCGGATTATCCATAATACATTTCATTATCGGCGGGTTCAACCTTGTACCTGAGGTATACTCCATACCGTGGATTATAATTTCCTTCGGAATTTCTTTAGGGGTAGGCGTCACATTCGGACTTTTCCCTGCGTACAAGGCAGCAAGCTTAAACCCGATTGAAGCTTTGAGGTCGGAATAATAGGAGGAGAAAAATGAAAAAGCACCATACAAGATTATCAGTAATACTTTGCTTGCTGATATTGTGTTCCAGCTTCATGGTTTCTGCAGACAGCAGCCAGCAAATTGTGTTGACCCTTGAGGATGCTAAGATGCGAGCTCTTGAAAATAATCTGGAATACAATCAGCAGGACGATAATATAAATGATTCGCTGGAGAATTATTATAATACGGCAGAAAGCACTGAGAAGTCATATAGCACAGCTTCTAAAGGCTTTTACGAATACTTTATGAAGCCTGTGAACCTGGAAACATCGCTTCAAAGTGCTGTAGACAGTGTAAAATCTGAAAGATTGAAAAAGGAAAATATCAAAAGAACTTCAGACAATAATGTATTGAAAGCTTTCGTAAACATTAAAAAAGCCCAATATACCCTTGAAGATGCAAAAGCCAATACTGCCCTCAAGTCCAAGGATTACGAAACCGCAAAAGTAAAATACAGCATGCACTTGATAAAGAAAGTAGAACTGACACAGGCAGAGAATGCATATAAAAGCGCTTCTGACGCAGAAACCCAAGCTTTGAAAAGCCTGCAGAAGGAATTTCAGACCCTTAACAGATATCTGGGAAGAGAACTTACTGATTACAACCTTCTACTCGTCGTAGACTTTCCGGATATTGATATAACATCTATAGATTCTGATAAGCTGAGGGAGGATTACATAGCAAATAGTGAAAACCTCTATAACCTGCAGCTTAAGGCAGAGCTTGCAAAAAGAAAGTATGACCTGACCAAAGAGAGATATGACGAATTTGTGGTAAGGCTCAGTGTTCAAAATTCAAGGGATGAAATGGAAGAAGCCTTTGATGATGCTGTAAGGGAATATGACAGTACAAGGAAAACTTTTGAAGATGCAACCATTGACCTTGACATGTCTTTGAGCACAAGCTATGATTCATTGAAATCCTTATCTGAATCCATAACTGAACTCAGGGAAGAAATAGAAACGGCAAAAGCTGATGCAGAAAAAGCCAAAATCCAGTATGGCATGAAACTGATTTCGAAAGCTGACATGGATAATGCAGCAGCAGAATTGAAAACTTTGGAGAATAAGCTTCAGACCAGCCTGGCAGACTTGAATCTGCAGTACTCGACCCTTATGATGTATAGTGAATAAAAGCTTATGGGTAAAGCTCCCGTTTTAATAATACTATTGTTGGAACAGGAGCTTTTCTTTATGCAATCTGTTCTTCTGTCCAGCATATTGAACAGTATATATGTATAAGGTATTAATTAGCAGATATACACAGTAATATATATTCCCTTAATGCGGTACTTTGGGATATTGATAATAGAAATGCCGACCTGATTATATGCCTGGGTGACCTGGTGGGCTATTCAACCTATCCGGGGTATCGCCAGCATTTCCGACAAAACCCACTCTAAGGAATTAAATGGATAAAAAAATCCTTTTTTGACCACTCTAAGAAATATGAATAAGCCTTTTTTGTGATATAATAATCTAGAGGGGCGTGATATACTTGGAAGATAAAGTTTTTGAACTCTTAACAAAAATGTATTCCGAAATGACAGAACAATTCAAAGAAATTAAAGGCAAGCTTGATGAAAAGGCTGATAAAAGTGATATAGTAAGGATGGAGAATGAGTTAAATCCAAAAGTCAAAGCCTTGTTTGATGGATATAAGCAGCATACTGACAAATTAGAACATATCGAGAAGGAAGTTTCAAGGCAAGATGAAATAATTATGAGACGCATTAAATAGAATTTCTTTATGGGCAAAGTAGATGCTACTTGCCCTTTATTTTTATAACAGCAGCCCCAAAAACGACCGTATTTGGGGCTGCTTTGATGTGTTATAAAAATCATATAGTGCGAGCTGTGAAACAGCGAGCGAAAGCTCAACGTTTCCACTTGGGGGC
>CAZUGK010000307.1:0-2795 GCA_964619815.1 uncultured Clostridiaceae bacterium
ACTCACACTTTCGATACCCACAATGCTTGGCATGATGCTTGATACCCTGTACGAAATCGTAGATATGGCCTGGGTGGCGAGATTATCGGTAAATTCGGTAGCTGCAGTTACGATATTTGCAACTGTGTGGTGGATATTGAATATAGTTAACGATATTGTTGGAACCAGCTCAGTGTCAATAATAGCAAGATATTACGGCTCCGGAGACAAGGAAAAGACTATAGAGGCCATAGAACAGACTATAATATTCAAGTTTCTGCTTGCACTTATTGTTGGTATTATAATGAGCTTTTTTATACCGTATATTCTGGAACCGTTGGCCGGAAACAAAGAGGTGCTGGAGCTTTCAACGGTATATGGAAGGATAAGGCTTATAACACTTCCGCTGGCATTCTCCTCATATACGGTGAATACTGCATTGAGGTGCATAGGGGATGCAAGGAAGCCTCTTTATATAATGGCATTCTCGGGAGTTCTGAACATGATTCTGGACCCCATTATGATATTTGATGTAATACCTTATATAGGGATTAGGGGGATGGGGCTTGGAATAGCCGGAGCGGCTTATGCTACGGTAATATCACAGGCGTTGGCCTTTTTTGTGGGCTTATACATACTCATGTCAGGCAGGACCTTCATAAGAATTCACTTCAAGAGGGGAATTTATTTTGTCAGGTCCTTGGATATAAAGCTCTTGACAATAGGTCTGCCTACCGGCATTGAGGGCCTTCTAAGAAACATTGGAAGCTTTTTAATTATGAGGTTTATAGCCACTTACGGTGTGGGTGTTGTTGCTGCCTACGGGATATGTATAAGAATAATAAACCTGCTGGCAATGCCTGTTTTCGGCATGGAGATGGGTACCAGTGTTATAGTTGGGCAGAACATCGGTTCCGGAAACTTCGACAGGGCTGAGAAGGCCGGATACCTGACAACCAAAGTCTCTATCGGCTTAATGCTTGTTGCAGGCTTTCTACTGGTTGTGTTTCCCGGTTTTATTATGAATATTTTTACAACAGATGAAGAAATAATAAGAATTGGAATATCGTTTTTAAGATACTTCTCTGTTGCAGCGCTGTTTATGGGACCGGCAGGATCACTTGCTTCAATACTTTTCGGAGCCGGAGACAACACTCCTTCCATGCTTGGGGCACTGATTTCGGTATGGCTTGTACAGATACCCCTGCTCTACGTGTTGGTACAGCTTCTGCAGCTGAATGTTGAATGGGTGTGGGTTTCATATATTTTCGCATATATGGTTCAGTTTTTTATCATATTGTTCTTTGTGAAAAGAGGCAAGTGGCGGGAAAAGTGTGTTATTTAGATGAAAGTAGGGGCGCCCATTGGGAGTCCATATCAAATAAGTATAAATTTATATAAAAGCGAGGGGTTATTATTATGAATAAGGGTTCGAATATTCCGAAGAGAAATGAAATACCTCAGGAGTTTAAATGGAGGCTTGAGGATATATATGCTTCCAATGACTTATGGGAGAAGGATTACCAGAAGGTAAAGGGAATGGCAGATTCGCTTTCTCCCTATAGTGAGATCATTGGCGAAAGCGCTGCAAAGCTTCTTGAATGCATAAATTTGAGCGCCGAAATGACAAGACTTTTTGAAAAGGTATATGTATATGCTCATATGAGGAGCCATGAGGATAGTACCAATTCCTTTTATCAGGGACTTGCTGACCGTGTGGATTCCTTGGGGGTAACAGTAAACAGCGCTAATTCCTTTATAGTGCCGGGTATTCTTGCTATTCCAGATGAAAAGCTCAACGGTTATCTGAAGGAAAGCGAAGGCCTGAGGTTTTATGGCAGGTACCTGGATGAAATAAGAAGGATGAAGCCTCATGTTTTAAGCGCCAGCGAGGAGCAGCTGCTTGCCATGGCAGGGGAAATGGCACAGGCGCCCGAGACAATATTCAACATGCTCAATAATGCAGATATCAAGTTCCCGCATATAAAGGATGAAAAAGGCAATGAGGTTGAACTTACAAAGGGCAGATATATTCAATTTATGGAAAGCAGCGACAGAAGGGTAAGGAAGGATGCTTTCGACGGACTGTACAGCACATATTCCAAGCAGAAGAATACACTGGCAGCTCTTTTGAATGCCAATGTAAAGGCTAACATTTTCAGCTCAAGAGTAAGAAAATATGCCTCTGCGAGGGAGCAGTCACTTTTTGATGATAATGTGCCGGTTTCGGTATATGACAATCTGATAAAGGCTATGCATGACAATATGAACCTGATGCATAGATATGTCAAGCTCAGGAAGAGGATAATGGGGCTGGATGAGCTCCATATGTACGATCTCTATGTTCCGATGATAAAGGAAGTAAAAATGGAAATTCCTTTTGAAGAAGCAAAGAAGATAGTAAAGGAAGGCCTGCAGGTACTAGGGGAGAAATATATAAAAGACCTGGAAAAGGGTTTGAATTCAGGCTGGATAGATGTTTATGAGAATGAAGGGAAGAGAAGCGGTGCTTACTCTTGGGGCTGCTATGATTCACATCCTTATGTGCTTTTGAACCATACCGATACGCTGAACCATATGTTCACCCTTGCTCATGAAATGGGTCATGCGCTGCACAGCTACTATTCGGATGAAAATCAACCCTATATCTATTCACAATACAAAATATTCGTGGCAGAGGTGGCCTCAACTCTGAACGAAGCATTGGTAATGAATCATCTTTTGAATAATACCGGTGACAAAATGAAGAAAATGTATCTGCTGAACTATTTCATGGAGCAGTTCAGAACTACTGTATACAGGCAGACAATGTTTTC
>CAZUGK010000308.1:0-2760 GCA_964619815.1 uncultured Clostridiaceae bacterium
AGCATGCAAACCCTTTTCTTCTATCAAGGCAACTGCTGTCTTAAGAATTTTATCAGCAGTGGACAACTCGCTTTCTGGCACAACCATTCCCCCAATTTTACCTGACGCTGATACGAACTAATACCCTTACAAATGACGCAAATTTAATATATATTCCTTCCCTATTATAACAGTAATTACTTTTCACTAGTTAGCTTTTCTCGCCAATATTTTTAACCAGTCATGTTTTTCGAGAAAGTTTCCTGCAGGTAAATGCCCCTTTATAGCACGATTCCCCAGTCGGGACAAAAGCATTCACGCTATCGCGCGATACTACCGTCCCGGCCAGGGATTAACTTTGTTAAGAGGCCAATTTTTCTTTGTTCCTAATAACGCAAATTGATATCTTTATATATTTCTTCTCTATTATAGCAGTAATTACTTTTCACTAGTTAGCTTTTCTCTCCAATATTTTTAACCAGTCATGTTTTTCGAGAAAGCTTCCTGCTACGTTGGATTCCATTTCAATAAACATTCTATAGGGTACAGTAAATGACAATAAATCCTTATCCAATTTAGTTCTAATGGTGGGATCTGTCAACCCGATAACTGCTCTTGGATTTTCCGACTCACTTTCTTTATATGGAATTATCCCTATTTGATGGCAACCAGCACCATACGGGGCGATCACATTATCATAAGACCCTCGGGTATAACTCACTAAAACAGTTAATGCGGAAATCTGGTCAGGATTAGCCAAGAACACTACTACTTTAGGAGTTTCATTTTCTGAACACTGTTCTAGTGGCTTAAAAATAACATACTCCGTAGGCACATCGATCATTGGTAAAGAATTAATGAATTGCTCAGCTACTTCAGGACTTTTTTGATAACCTTCTCCGTGCTCCAATGCAGGCAGTTGTTTTACAACCTTTTGGCCAATCTCTGTTTTGCAAAACTCCGGATTCCCTGTCGATAGGAAATTCCCTATTCCGCCTGGAAAATTCTTATAGGTATTACCAAAACCCAAACCCGCACCGCCCCCCGGACAGCCGAAGGTTTTGCGGTCAAATACCACTGTTTTTCCTTTGGCAGCTGCATTTAGCATTGCTACTACACAGCCGTACTTTCCTTCCTGAAACTGAATCGCTCCATCTGGCCTTTCATTGCTAAATACTACTGCAACCGGTAAATACTTCAGTTGGACTGCTTCCGCTATTTTACTTTTCATTTGTAATTCCCCCTCTTTAAATAATATTTCTCTGTTACGCTTGAATCCTGGTACGGACATTATTATTTTTTACCTTTATGTTAGTTATAGCAACTAACATAATCTTAAAAAAAATATGGTTTCTTCAGAAACAACTAAATCAATCTCAATGTTAGTCTGTCTAACATTAATTATAAGAATATTTCTTATCTTGTCAAGTTGATTTTATAATAAAATCTTCTTCCCTGCATAAACAGTCTCGATGTTATAAGTATTTATCATAAATAATTTTTCCTACCTCTACATTAACACATACTTGACCAAAAATTATTAATAGCATCGTGTCAGTGTTTTTTATTCGCTTGGAATACTACCGTAGTACCAACATTGTTTGGTATAAATGCTTGAGGCATTGTTTGGGCAATTTGGTGCAGGGCAGACCATCCCGTGCAGTGGCCTGGCATCAAATAGGTTGGATTAATCTTCTGTAATTCGGTAATTGTAGCAGGAATAATTTCTTCAAATATCCCACCAGTTAGATGTAAGCCTCCTAATATGGCATAAACTTGTTGGCAATTAGTCAGAGTTTGCGCATGACGAATGGTATTGATAATTCCAGAATGACAACAACCTGTAATTACGACTAAGCCTTGCCCACGAACATTCATAATAATACACTGGTCATCCTTTATATATGGATCGTTTTCCCATTTACCATTACGGTTTGAGTAATGAATAGGAAACCCCTTTTCAAATTCTGTTGAGCGAGCGATTTCACCAGAAACTAGAATCATATTATCAGCCAGCAAAGTTGGACCGGTATTTTCAACAAAGGAAATATTTTCCCTGCGCAATGCAGTTATTTGGGGCGGCGAAATGCTCAATTCCTGACCGTCGGGTATTACAATCTTTCTCTCCAGGTAAGCATCCGGATGTAAAACAAGAGAGCATTGTTGTGTTCCTAATTTTTCAATTATATTAGGTAATCCCAGCGTATGGTCGCAGTGACCATGGCTAATTACAACTGCTTGCAAATCAGATAAGTCAATACCTAATGCAGTCATATTATGCAAGACGCCATTGGCAGTCATACCTGTATCTAATAGTACTGTTCCTTGTTTATCCCCACTTTTAACCTGGATTAGTGCTGAAAACCCATGTTCTGCTATCGGTAAAACGTCTTTTGAGTATGAGCTAAATCTACTGGCAACCTCTGTGCTGGCCATTAATAAGTCAACAGTATTATCCATGATTATTGTTATTTTTACTTCATCGACTTCCAATAAGGGAATATTACTTTTACTTGTCATAAATGTTCACCTCATATTTTTATTTTTTCTTATGCATGCAGGCCTAAAGGATAATAATATCTGTACAGACAACGAAGATATTGAAGTATTATAATTTGTTCAAGCTTTATACCCCCTCTTCTTAACTATAGGAGCATAGGATCGTAAAATTGCAAGGCTATAAGATTATAAGCATTTTCTTATAGTCAGGACATAATATTAAAATCATTGACACTTGTTATGATATGGGCAATCCGCACAAGAAAAATTATAGGGGCATTT
>CAZUGK010000309.1:0-2747 GCA_964619815.1 uncultured Clostridiaceae bacterium
ATGGTACAGTGTGTTCACAGGATATCGCAGCCAGCAAGGTAGGTATTCAGTATGGATCTTTTGCTGAGCCTCTTGTTAGTATAAAGGATAATTATGCAGCTAATAAAGATGCAGAGTGGATAATAATGACTCCTCCTAGCGCAGATGGATCAAAATACATTTCTCAGGCTTCTGCGACTCCAGGTAATTTCATCTTTGTTAAAAAAGGTATCAAGAATCCTGAAGCAGTTGTTAAAGTTATAAATCTAAACTTCAAACTTGCCGACAGCGACCCAGAAGGCTATGGCTCAGGAGCTGATGGTGTAGAAAAGCATAAATACAGATTTGCTTGTGAAATAGCACATCCATGGAAGAATCTTGATGCCTATAAAGCAGTAACTGCTGCAATTGCTTCAAAGGATGCATCAAAGCTTAATGGAGAGCAAAAAGGCTACTATGACAAAATTGTAGCTGGCGACAAACCATTTAGTGGAGTATTCGGTTCTTATAGTACATTCAAAGTTATAGGTGAAATGAAAGATAATGATCAGATTCTTGTGGATGCTTACCAATCTCTACCAACAGATACGCAAGTGGCTAAAGGAGATACAATAAAAACAACTTTGGATGCTGCTATGCTTAAGGTTATCATGGGTGCTGATATCAGCCTCTTTGATAAGGCTGTTGATGGCTGGAAAAAGGGCGGTGGAGATGCAATCACTGCCGAAGTGAATGCCTGGTATTCAAAAAGTAAAAAATAAACTCTATAATTTGCAATAATTACTTTATATGCCTGACCACCAGGTTTTGTGGTCAGGCATCAATTATACAAGGAGCTGATATTTTGTGTTCAAAAGCTTAAAAAGAGAACTTCCGCTACATATCATGTTGCTGCCGACTGTGGCTGTTTTATTCATATATTCATATATCCCCATGGCGGGGATTATTATGGCTTTTCAAAACTATAAGACCTATCTTGGGTTTACTAAATCGAAATTCGTCGGTTTTGACAATTTCACAACGCTTTTCCAGATCTCAGGTTTTGGAACTGCACTTTACAATACTGTTTTCATAGCTATAATAAAAATTATCACGGGTATTCTGGTGCCTGTTATCTTTGCACTATTGTTAAATGAGGTTGGAATTTCAGCCTTTAAAAGATCTATACAGACAATTGTGTATTTGCCATACTTTGTCTCTTGGGTACTGATGGCAGGCATTATCATAGATATTCTTTCACCGACAGGTGGGATAGTAAACCAATTTCTCAATGCATTAGGCCTCAAGTCGGTATTCTTTTTAGGATCCAACAAGTGGTTTCCTGGTGTACTCATAACAACCAATGTCTGGAAAGAGTTTGGTTGGGGAACGATTATTTACATGGCGGCCCTTGCCGGGGTAGATCCTACACTATATGAAGCGGCTATTATTGATGGTGCAGGACGTTGGAAACAAACCATTCATATTACAATTCCCTGCATAGTACCTACAATAATGCTTCTTACCATACTTAGCTTCGGTAACATTCTTAATGCTGGTTTTGATCATATTTACAATCTGATGAGTCCCATCACCAGGGATAGTGGAGATATCATTGACACGTTGGTTTATCGGCTTGGTATCAAGAGCGCTCAATTCAGTGTGGCCACTGCTGCTGGTCTGTTCAAGTCTTCCATATCCTGCGTTCTAATTATAGCATCCTACAAACTTGCATACCGCTTTACTGGTTACAAGGTGTTTTGAGAAGAGGAGAATAAACATGTTATTTTATAAAGAATCTTTAAGTAGGAGAATATTTGTTCTCTGCAACTATATATTCCTGGCGCTTGTGGCCGTTATATGTATTTTTCCCATGCTTCATATTCTAGCATTGTCACTAAGTTCAAAAGCTGCAGTTAATTCGGGCTCTGTTATCGCATGGCCTGTTGGATTCCAGCTTGAAACCTACAAATTTGTAATGAGAGAACTTGCATTTTTCACAGCTTTTATTGTTTCTGTAAAAAGAACTGTTTTGGGAATTATAATCAACATGCTGCTTACAATCCTGGCTGCATATCCATTATCTTTAAGTAAAAGGAAATTTAGTTGCAGAGGATTTTATGTATGGTTTTTTATGATTACCATGCTTTTCGGAGGGGGATTGATTCCCGGTTACCTCATTGTAAAAAATACAGGATTAATTGACTCAATCTGGGCGCTAATAATTCCTGGAGCTGTTCCTGTATTCAATGTAATTCTGCTTCATAACTTTTTCAAGGAACTGCCAGATGAGATTTCAGAATCTGCTTTTATGGATGGAGCAGGACATTGGACAGTACTGATTAAAATATTAGTGCCACTGTCAAAACCAGTAATTGCAACATTGGTCTTGTTTGTGGCTGTAGGTCATTGGAACTCATGGTTTGATGGTATGCTCTATATGAATAGTCCCAATAATTATCCACTACAGACCTATCTACAGACCATTATAGTCCAGATCGACTTAAAAGCCGTCACAAGTCTGAGTGATGTTGCAAATGTTTCACAAAAGAATAGTAAATCTGCACAAATTATCCTTGCTATGCTTCCGATACTTGTTGTTTATCCTTTTTTGCAAAAATATTTCACAAAGGGAATCATTTTGGGAAGCGTGAAAGGATAACCATTTACTTCCTAAAAAAATGGGAGGTTATTGTTTAAAAGCCCTAAGCTATAAATGAATAAATCGATAGCAAGAGAAACTTTCTTGCGTGTAATCGATATTTATAATGATCCCTCAAAGACCTTGC
>CAZUGK010000310.1:0-2738 GCA_964619815.1 uncultured Clostridiaceae bacterium
TTTCTCATTATGAGCATCACAAACGGGGTGAAAGCGGAAGGCAGTATGTATACCAGCAAATTATCAATAAGCCCTATATTTTTGTAGGTGATGAATCTAGGTATCATTCCTCCGCTGAAAAACATGGGTATCAGAAAATAAATTGTACAAATTTTTCTGAAAGGTATGTCCAGCTTAGATAAAGGGTATGCCGCAAAAGCTACGACAATAATATGTAATACCGTTCCCACCGTTGTTCTGTAAATGGATACCAGAAATGCGGTTAGTAGCCTGTCTTCGCTCAGGCAATACCGGTATGCGTCCAGACTGAACTTTTTAGGCCACATGTTAAAATTCAAAGTCGAAGTAGTATCGGAGGCGGAAAACGACATCACCAGCATATCCCATACCGGATATAAAATCGATATACAGAAGAATATCATCAGTATAGCGATAATCCCATCAAACACACTGCCTCCTATGGAAATTTTCGTTCTTTTTATTTGCATAGCCTGCCTCCAAATCACATTATGGTATATTCATTATCAAATTTCTTTGCAAACAAATTGCTTAATAGAAGCAGAATAAATCCAACGACATTTTGAAATAGTCCGACCGCCGAGGAATAATCATAGCGGGCATCCATAATTCCTTTTCTGAATACGAAGGTATCAAGTATATCAGCCGTCTCATAGGTTGAAGGGCTATAAAGGTTGAATATCTGTTCAAAACTTCCACTTAACAGTGTGCCGATTCTTAGTATGAGCAAAACCGTAATGGTAGGCACCAGCCCTGGCAATGTTATATATATAGCTTTTTGCAGCCGGTTGGCGCCATCCAGCTGTGCAGATTCGTATTGTGCAAGGTCTATTCCCGCTATTGCAGACAGATATATGATGCTTCCCCACCCTATCCCCTGCCACAGGCTGCTCAATACATATATAAGCAGAAACCATTTGCTGGATATAATAAAATTAATGGACTCGCCCATAATCCCCGTCTTAACCAGCAGAGTATTTATAAATCCATACTGCGGCGATAGCAGCTGGTAGATGAACCCTGAAATTACCACCCAGGAAAGAAAGTGGGGCAAATACGAAATCGTTTGGATAACTCTTTTAAATCTCATATTGTTAATTTCATTCAAAAGCAGAGCAAAAATAATTGTGCACGGAAAGACCGTTAATATATTCAGCAGGCTAAGCCGCAATGTATTCCAGAGGGCCCGGTAGAACAGCATATCTCCGAATAGCTCTCTGAAATGCGCAAAATTATTCCATGAGCTCCCCAATATGCCTCTTGACATCTTAAAATCCTTAAAAGCTATAACAACTCCATATAAAGGCAAATAGCTGAAAATAATCTGGTGAATCACAGGTATCAACAGCAGCAAAAAAAACACGCGGTATTTTTTCAGCTTGCTGAGGGTTTCCCTTTCAACAATATTTCTCATTATATTTCCTCCCCATCTATCAACCGGCAAACTCGTTCAAAGAGATTTTCTTTATTCTCAACCTTGTAAGGCAGCTACCGTCCTCGGGACCTCCTGCGCAATATGCCAGCAGAACATGGTTGTCCTTGAAATGTATCGCAGTATAGCAGTATCCATGGTCTGGCTCATCCTCAATTATATTAAGCTTCCCCCATGTCCTGCCATCATCTTCGCTTATTGCGGCAACAAGCGGTGTCCTCCCCCCAGTCCATGCAGCAGTACTCACTGCTTCTCGCCCATTATATTCCGGTATTGGATTCCACACTGCAAGCAGCCTGGAGGTTCCGGGGATTCTTTTCATCGAAAGAGGAGAGCATGGGGAAGTAAACCTGGATGGCTGCGGTGCTGTCCATGACTCACCGCAGTCAAATGAAAACATCTCGTACTGGTAGCACATATCCGTCCTCGCCCAAGCCCAAAGAACTCCGTTATTCAGCTCTATAAGCCCCGGCTCCTGAAGTCCCGAGCTTGAATAATTGTTAAGAGGCAATAAACATTTCCCATCAGCCTCTCTCCATGTATCCCCGTCATCCTCGGATATAAAGAAAATCACTTCTCCTCTGGAATCAAATCTTACTCCTTTTTCATGCGAAAGGCCGTTTCTGTGGAATGCAGCCGGTATTATTATCTTTCCGTCAGATAATCTCACTACCCTGTCATTATTGACTACATAATACCCTTCCGGTGGTATGCAAAGCTTTGGTGCTGACCACGTTAAGCCTTCATCTGCTGACCTTCTCAAATAATGCCGGATATCGTTACCCTCTTTGCGAATTATGTAAAACAAGCCTATATCATTGTTTTTCATTCTCATAAGCGAGACGCTCATAATATTCAAGGAATCTTCTTCTTTTCCAGTAATTATGGTTTCCTCGTCCGTCCAGGTTACACCAAAATCCGTCGAATACCTTCTTGCAAGGTTGGCATATGCGTCATCATTAGAAGAATTTCCGGTAAATCTGCTGTAGATAAACATGATACGACCGTCTGAAAGGTTTATAAAAGCACCCTCGCTGTTTCTTGGATTATTCTCCCCCGGTCGCAAGTCAAGTGTAACATGACCAATTAAGCCCATAAAAAGTCCCCCTATGCTTTAAGTAAATTTACTGTGTAATTGAATTATAGCATGGGGAAACAGAATTATAGTGTAACATTTTAACCTGTATCATGTACTATTTTAATCATTTTGAAAGTAAGAGCACGTCCTCATCCTCCGGAAGGGTAATTGATATTGTGGTGCCTACTCCCACATTGCTGTCAAGCGCAA
>CAZUGK010000311.1:0-2716 GCA_964619815.1 uncultured Clostridiaceae bacterium
GGAGGATAGTATATTGGAAACCACTGTTGCAATAGGAAAAAGTATTTTAAGAAAAGATGCTTTAGACAAGGTTATGGGTAATGCAAAGTTTAATAACGATGTAATTATACCCGGGATCTTACATGCAAAAATGGTAACAAGTCTTTATGCCCATGCGAAAATTAAAAATATTGATGTTTCACAGGCTATGATATCTAATGGAGTTCAGGCTGTCGTAACAGGGGAGAATACTGATGGAATCCTTACAGGAACTTTCGTTGAAGACCGGCCGATACTAGCAGTAAGTAAGGTGCGTTATTTCGGCGAGCCCGTTGCTGTGGTTATTGCAAATAGTGAATTGGAAGCAAAGGTTGGCGCGGATCTGATAAAAGTTGAATATGAACCTATCCCGGTTGTAAATTCACCTGGAGAAGCATTAAAACCAAATGCTCCACTGGTTCATGAAGATATGAATAAATATAGATTAATGAAAGAAGTGTTCCCGCAGCTTGGGACTAATATTGCAAATCATGTAAAAACAAGAAAGGGAAATATGGCAAAGGGCTGGGCTGAAAGTGAAATACAGGTTGAGCAAAGTTTTGTTCTGCCGCAGTATGACCATGCTGCAATAGAGACTCGGTCAGTAAGGGCTGAAATAAAACCTGATGGACAGGTGATAGTACATTCTACATCTCAGGCCCCTTATGTGATAAGAAAGAAAATAAGCAGACATTTTAAAATAGATGCTGGGAATATAATTGTTCATACACCTCTTGTAGGAGGAGCTTTTGGAGGTAAAGCTGCAGTACAGCTTGAACTGATTGCTTATCTTGCTTCCAAAGCAGTAGGAGGCCGGGAGGTAGTACTGGTAAACTCCCGGGAAGAAGATATGATTAGCTCTCCATGCCGAATAGGCCTTGAGGCAAAGGTCAAACTGGGAGCAACTAAAGATGGAAAAATAAAAGCAGCAGAAATTACTTATCTTGTGGATAGTGGGGCATATTCGGATATTGGGGCTGTCATAACAAAGTCAATTGCTTCTGATTGTACAGGTCCATATAACTTTGAAAATGTATGGTGTGATTCCATATGCACATATACAAATCATACCTATGTTTCATCCTTCAGGGGCTTCGGTCATGCAGAATACACTGTCGCTATCGAAGGGACTATGGATAAACTGGCAAAAGCAATAAAAATGGATCCATTACAACTGAGATTGATAAATGCTGTAAAACCAGGAGATACTTCCCCAACGCAATCAAGTCTTACAGAGAGCAATATAGGGAACCTCTCCCAGTGCATCGAAACAATAAAGACTATGATTAACTGGGATCAGGGTACCAGAATTGATGTGGGGAATAATAAAATAATAGCAAAAGGTGTCAGCTGTTTCTGGAAGACCTCTACAACTCCACCGGATGCAGTATCGGGTGCCGTTGTTACGTTTACTCCTGATGGCTGTGCAAATTTAAATGTCGGCGCAGTAGAACTTGGGCAGGGGACTAAAACAACGCTTGTACAGATACTTGCCGAAAAACTCAAACTTGACATAAACAGAGTGCATGCCTCTATGGAGGTCAACACACAGCTAAATCCGGAGCATTGGAAGACTGTTGCCAGTGCTACCAATTATATGGTAGGCAATGCAGTAGTTGCAGCGGCAGATGATGCTATTAGGCAAATCAAGAGTATTTCGTCCGTTGTTTTACGGTGCTCACCTGAAGATCTGGAGGTTGAGGCAGGAAAGGTATTTCTAAAAAATGATCCTCAGACGTATATAGACATGACAGAGGTAATCCATGGCTATAAATACCCGAACGGAAACTCAGTAGGTGGTCAGATTATCGGTCAAGGAAGCTTTATTATGAAGCATTTAACCGGGATGGACCCTGAAACCGGAAAGGGAAAGCCTGGACCGTTGTGGACTCTTGGAGCACAGGCTGTTGAAGTAGAATTTGATACAAACGAATATACCTACAGGATATTAAGAGCGGCTACAGTTTTAGATGTTGGAAAGGTTATAAATCCGGGGACTGCAAAAGGTGTAGTCATGGGCGGCATGAGTATGGGGCTTAGCCTGGGAAGCAGAGAGGCTTTTATATATAATGAACAGGGAATTATACAAAACCCGCAGTTGCGCACCTATAAATTACTTCGTTCATCTGAGGAGCCTGAATTTTTGGTGGATTTTTTGGAGACTCCTGAGATAGATGGGCCATACGGGGCCAGAGGATTTGGCGAACATGGAATAATAGGTATGCCGGCGGCACTCCTGAATAGCCTTTCTATTGCTGTCGAGGCCGATCTTGATAGATTGCCTCTGACACCGGAGATAATTTGGAGAATTAAGACAGGGAGGAAGATATGATTTCTTTCGACTTTGATTACTATAGGCCTGGCAGTGTAAAAGAAGCGACGGATTTGTATTTCAATCTGATTTCACAAGGGAAGGCTCCGATATACTATGCTGGCGGAACAGAAATAATAAGCATGGCAAGATTAAATCAGATTCATTTCGATTCGGCTATTGATATAAAAGAAATTCCTGAATGTAGTGTTCTGGAATTACAAAATAATAAGCTGGTTATAGGTGCAGCAGTGACATTAACGAAAATTTCCGATTCAGGTTTGTACCCTCTGCTGGGGAAAATCTCCAGAACTGCAGCTGACCATACGGCCAGGGATAAAATAACTTTAGGCGGCAATATCTGCGGAAAGACTCCGTATCGAGAAG
>CAZUGK010000312.1:0-1135 GCA_964619815.1 uncultured Clostridiaceae bacterium
GACACGATACTGGACAAACCTTATTCTGAAAAGATGGGTTTTGTTCGGTATCAGTGGAGTGGAAAGCATCATCGTACTGTTAAGGGAATTGGGTTAATAACCTTAGTTTGGACAGATGGTGCTGTCATCTTACCTGTTGATTTTCGTATTTATAACATAGATGAAGACAATAAAACCAAGAACGATCATTTCCGTGATATGCTTGATAAAGCCAAAGAACGTGGATTTAAACCGAAGTTCGTCATGTTTGATATATGGTATGCAAGCGTAAAGAATCTCAAAGCTATCAGGGAAAAACAATGGCATTTTTTAACAAGATTGGAATCAAATCGTTTTGCGAACCCTGATAATACGAAAAATATACCGCTCGAAGAAGCTGAGATCTCTCCTGAAGGAACTGTGGTTCATTTTAAAGAATATGGTTTTATTAAGGTATTTCGGATAGTTTCCAATGATGGAGACACGCAATACTGGGCTACTGATGCACGGGAGATGGATGAATCCGAGAGAAAAGATCTGGGTAACAAGTCCTGGAGAATTGAAGAATACCACCAAGGAATAAAACAGTTTTGTGGTGTGGAAAAGTGTCAGGCAAGAAAAAAAGAGTCGCAGAGAGCACATATAATGTTTTCATTGAGAGCTTTTCTAAGGATGGAGTTACAAAGGATCAGAAATGGGATATCTTGGTTTGAAAGTAAAATGAAAATTCACAGAGTAGGAGCAGCGGAGTATTTAAGCAAACCAAGATACAACATAAACTTATAGAAAGATTACAGATGTCAGAGAAAAACGATATGTAAAGCCTATTACTGCGTAAGTCCTACAGTAGTTCCGATTTGTTGTAGTTCCGAATGATGAATCTCATTCGTTTACAATTTTTCCTTAATAGTTCACGAGAAAAGTCTTCATTTCATCGATTCTGATTTCATTTTTGATAGAGCTCATCCCAAAACTCAGAATTACATTCTTAAATCTCTAATTTTTAATAGTCAATCGATCTTCCAATTATGAAATTAGTTCTGAAAACTCTTATTGATGTGCGAATAAGATCAGTTTTGGGATGAGCTCAATTTATAACTCCGAAAGAAGAGAAAATAGAGTCAGAAATATTGAATATGGAAGAGATTCACTGGAA
>CAZUGK010000312.1:1145-2693 GCA_964619815.1 uncultured Clostridiaceae bacterium
GAATGGCAATCGCAGAAGCAAAACCTGCAATTCCGCCCGGATGCACATATTTTTAGGGCTACTGCTCTCGAGAGAGCCTACACACCGACTTGGGATTCTCTCTTAAGCCTATCCAAGGATGGAAGTTTCTATCCGGGAGTATCGGCATCAGGAATTATCCTAGAAAGGCTGCAGCTTATCCAATAGCCCTAGAGAAGGATTGCCACGACAGGAAAGAGATTGCTCAAGTTATGAGTATGTCAATTTCGACAGCGAAAGTTAGGCTGCACAACTGTTGAATGAAGGGCAAATTAAGGAAGCTAGGCTTGGAAGGACTTATTTTTACAGGCTTTTAGGGATGCTAATGGCGGATAATGTACTATCCATGCCCAGAAAACTTAACGTAAGGTTCTTTAAGGGCATTAAATGGAACTTTTAGACTCACAAGTTTTGGGTTTAATTTTATTCACGTATTTTTAATAATAATCTACTTATCACCTTTTTAAACTTCGCTGGCTAAGAATCAACAGCTATAAATCAAATGTTTCTAATTTTTGTTGCTGGAAAGGTGCTTACTGTGGACTATTTTTCTCTCGACCTACAAATAGCAAAAGACCCTGAAGATTCCCACAAGTACAGAGTTTCAATCCTGGAAAACGGAGACATTAAGGCTACTCGAAGTTTTGAACTTAGGCGCGACTTAAAACTTATTCAGATGCTGGATCAGATAGAAGAAAAAGTTACAATCCCCAGACCACAGCCTGAAGAGACAATTCACATCGAGTTCGGAAAAATGCTGTACAATGCTGTATTTTCAGGTGAACTGGGAGAATACTTCAGCAAGTGTTTCAATGAAGCTCAGGACAAAAATTGCGGGCTCAGGGTTTCCATGCAGTTCAGCGAAGATGTTCCTGAAATTGCAGCTTTGCCATGGGAGTACCTGCACAACGGAGACGTTTTCCTAGTTATAAAAAGAACCATTTTGCTCTCAAGGCTACCGGCTGGAGTAAAGAAAACTGAATCTCAACCACTGGATTCAATTCTCCGAATGTTGGTAGTAATTTCAAGTCCGAATGATCCCAGTATTTCACCTTTGAACACCGAAAAAGAGCAGGAAATCATTCTGGAAGCCTTGAACAAGCTCCAGAAAGAACAGAAAATAAAAGTCGATTTTACAGAAGATGCGACCTTTGAAAACATCCAGGGTTACCTGAATGAGCAAAACTATCACATTGTACATTTCACAGGTCATGGAATAAGTGACAGTGGCAAAGGTTACTTGGTATTTGAAACTGAAGATCGAAAAGCTAGGCTTATAGATAATAGAATTCTTGCAGACCTCTTTTCAGATATGGGCATAAGGCTTGTTGTGCTCAGTTCGTGTGAATCAGCTAAAGGTTCGAACAAAGATGCTTTCGGTGACTTAGCAAGTATGCTTTCAAAAAGGAGAATCCCTGCTGTAGTAGCCATGCAATATTCAGTACTGGATGAGGTAGCAATCCAGTTTGCACACGCATTTTATAAGACAATTGCAAGCGGGAAATCAGTTGACCTTGCGATGAACGAAGC
>CAZUGK010000313.1:0-2684 GCA_964619815.1 uncultured Clostridiaceae bacterium
TAAGATCAAAAATAGCTGTAATAGCATCAGCTGTATTAAAGTCATCATCCATTTTTTCTATATATCTTTGTCTATAAACATCTAACGATTCTAGATAAGCCTTTTCTTTATCATCCATAGACTCTTTTTTAACTTCATCTATTAAGTTTTCTAAATTAGAGATTGCATTATATAACCTTTCTGTTGATGACTTTGCAGATTCAAGAAGTTCATCGCTAAAGTTTAATTGTACTCTATAATGTCCTGATAACATTAAAAACCTTACTACATCAGCATCATATTGTTTTAGTATATCTCTTGCTGTTAAAAAGTTATTTAATGATTTTGACATTTTTTGATTATTTATATTTAAGAAAGCTCCATGTAACCAATATCTAGCAAATGTCTTTCCAGTTAAAGCCTCACTTTGTGCAATTTCATTTTCATGATGAGGGAAAGCTAAATCCATCCCACCAGCATGTATATCTATTGTATCTCCTAATATTTTCTTTGCCATACATGAGCATTCTATATGCCATCCTGGTCTTCCCATGCCCCATGGGCTTTCCCAAGCTGGTTCACCTGGCTTTTGAGCCTTCCATAATGCAAAATCCATAGGATCTTCTTTTCTTTCATCTACATTTATTCTTGCTCCAGCCTGTAGATCTTCTAAATTTTGACCAATCAACTTTCCATATCCTTGGAATTTCTTTGTTCTAAAATAAACATCTCCATCTACTTCGTATGCATAACCTTTTTCAATTAAGCCTTCTACAAACTCTATAATATCAATAATATATTCAGTTGCTCTTGGGTTTATTGATGCTCTTTTTATATTTAACCCATCAGCATCTTTATAATATTCATCTATATATTTGTCTCCAACATTACTAACTGTTGTACCCTCTTCATTTGCCTTTTTTATCATTTTGTCATCTATATCTGTAAAATTTTGAACAAATTTAACCTTATATCCTCTGTACTCTAAATATCTTCTTATAGTATCAAAGATTATGAAAGTTCTACCATTTCCTATATGAAAATAGTTATACACAGTAGGTCCACATACATACATCTTAACCTCGCCTGGTGTTAATGGTACAAATTCTTCTTTTTTTCTAGTTATGCTATTGTAAATCCTCATCTAATTACCTCCTATCTCACAGATAATTTATTTTTCTTAAACTCTTCTCTTACTCTATCTATAACTTCTTCAAATTTTATATTTTCCATATCTGATGATCTTAACTTAAATTCAACTTCTCCATCAACAATTTTCTTACCAACTGTTATTCTCATTGGTATTCCCATAAGATCTGAATCTTTAAATTTAACTCCTGCTCTTTCGTTTCTATCATCTAGTATTGCATCAAAACCTATAGCTTTTAACTCTTCATAGATATTGTTAGCAACTTTCATTTGTTCCTCATCTTTGATATTTACTGGAATAATATTAACATGGTACGGTGCTACAGATAAAGGCCATACTATTCCATTTTCATCATTATGTTGTTCAATTATTGATGCCATTGTTCTTGTTACCCCAATTCCATAACACCCCATCATAAATGGTTTTTCCTTACCACTTTCATCTATAAAATTAGCATTCATAGCTTCTGAATATTTTGTTCCTAGCTTAAATATATGACCAACTTCTGTTCCCCTTGATATAGTTACTTTACCACCACAAACTGGACAATTTTCACCTTCAGTTATATTTCTGTAATCTCCAACTACACCTTCAAAATCTCTTCCGTAATTTATACCTTCAATGTGGTATCCTGTTTCATTAGCTCCTACAATGAAATTGTACATATTAACAATTTCTTCATCAACTAATAAAGTATCTACTTTTATATTTATAGGACCAGCAAATCCAACTTGTGCATTAGTAGCCTTAAAGACTTCTTCTGGAGTAGCCATATTTAAATTTACTGCTCCACCTAAAGCATTTGAAACTTTAACTTCATTTACTTCTCTATCTCCTCTAACCATTACTGCTACTATTTTACCATCAGCATTATATATTAGAGTTTTTGCAAATTTCTTTTCTGTTGTATTAAAGAATTTAACAAGTTCTTCTATTGTTTTTACATTTGGAGTCTCAGTTTTTATTAATCCCTTTAATTCTTCTGCTTCAGCTCTTTCAACTGTTGATGGAGCCTTTTCTATATTTGCAGCATAATCACAAGCTGTACAGAATACAACATCGTCTTCTCCTACTTCTGATTTAACCATAAATTCTGCTGAGTTTGAACCTCCAATCGCACCTGAATCAGCTTCAACGCATTTTGCATCTATTCCACATCTATTAAATATTTTTATATATGCTTCGTGCATTTTATTATATGATAAATCTAATCCTTCTTGATTCTTGTCAAAGCTATATGCATCCTTCATTATGAATTCCCTTGATCTCATAATTCCAAATCTTGGTCTTCTTTCATCTCTATACTTAGTTTGTATTTGATAAAGATTTACTGGTAATTGTTTGTATGATTTAATCTCATTTCTTGCAATGTCAGTAAATACTTCTTCATGAGTTGGCCCAAGACAGAAATCTCTGTTATTTCTATCTTTAAGTCTGAACATTTCCTCTCCATAAACATCCCATCTTCCAGACTCTTGCCAAAGTTCTGCTGGTAATACTGCTGAAGCTAAAAATTCTTGTGCTCCTGCACTATTCATTTCCTCTCTTATTATAT
>CAZUGK010000314.1:0-2670 GCA_964619815.1 uncultured Clostridiaceae bacterium
CTTCAATTCTGACTATTGGGAAATGTTTGTCGAAGTACTAGTATTTTTTTTAACATGCCCATTAATATTGGGTGGATTCTTGCAAAAAATGAGTAAAAATGATCCTCAATATAGAGAATTAGTTATTGGAACAGTAATTCTTACAGTTAGTTTGTGGGGATGGGGCATAGTGTCCCTAATACTCACGTGGAAAAAAATGTAATATATACTGGAGCAAAAGCAGATAATAATTTGAATATGCCAACAGCTATTGCAGGGCTTTTCGTTACAAGATTAGATATAAATGATGATGCGAAAAATTATCCAGCGCACAGGGTGGGAGAGAGGCATAACCGCTACTGGCGCCGCGGTAACTATTTACGGTACAATGGCATCTACTGCTTTTGTTGGAACTTTAGGGTTAGCAACTTTACCTGCGATAGGGGCAGGTGTTATAGTGTTTGGTGCTTCTGCGGCATTGGGTGCAGGCTTTTCCTATGGAGGAAATGAATTGAAAAAATAATATGTGGGAAGAACCTCAAAAAAGATAAGGAAAAAGTGGTCAAATGATTGAACAAATTACAAAGCATTTTAAAAAAGGCGGCATATTCTCGTTTTCAGGCAGAATGAACAGGTTAGCATATTTTAAACGGTTACTGATTACTAGCGTTATTTTCTTCGCCTTATGTACTCTTCCAGATAATTTAAAAACGATTGTTGACGACTATATTAATTTCATTTACGAGATTATCTATGCTGTTACTCTTATAATGCTTATTTTATATCAAATTGCAATTATGGCCAGAAGACTCCATGATATAAACTATTCAGGATATTTTGTTTTGCCGTATGTAATAATTATAATAATTTTACTACCTTTTTATGAAGTACAACTAAAGGATATTTCACGCGGTTTAAGTCTAGCGTACCTAGGGTTGTTGTGTAGAAAAGGCACTGTCGGCCCTAATAAATACGGTGAAGATCCTTTACGGGATATAATTAATTTGCCTAAACAGACGAGCAATGCCGAATAAAACTAGGGTGCGGTGGTACTGTCTTAATTTGAATTAACAAGACGCTTCCACCGTCCCCTAGTCTTCATATTGCGGCAAGAAGGGGCGGCAGGCGGCGGAGTAACACTGTCAATCTCCGCTGACATCATGGCGATGGTGCCTGCGCTCGGGAAATTGGCGGCAGCAAGAGTGACAACACGGGCAATTTGGACGATGGACCCAGGGGATGATATTGTCAGGCAGATGTGCCAGGACTTAACGCCAATGTCACCTTTGCCGGAGAGTGTTAGGACAGATGAGAGCTGGTGGGATGAGTTATTAAAAGCTTTTCAAATAAAGAAGTTTTTGAATACTTTAAGCTGTAACGTTGGTGAATATATAACATAGAAAACGATTAAACGGAGGACTAGATATGTTCAAAAAAACAGGTGTCATACTGTTGTTGGCTGTATATATGCTTAACTCCGTGCCTGTTGTCTGCGAGTCCGCGCCAGCAGGTAATGAGCAAAAAATTAAGGATAATACCAAGGAAAAAGAAGCGAAGGCCGTGCTGACCTTTGATAAAGAAGTTGTAAGAAAGATGCTTCTTGAAGATGGTTACGAAGAAAATGATATAACAATAAAACTCAATAGGTTCAATAAAATTAATAAAAAATTGCAACCCGTATTGGATGCTTATCTGGTTGATCGGACAATATCGTCTGACTTTAACGTGGAAGGGCTGACGATGAAAATTATCATGGAAAAGTACAGTTGTAACTTTTGGAGTGCCTTAGGCTATATGGATTCATATAGTGATGATCCTGAAGGGGCAAAGTTATTAATCACTGCGCCGCCATTTCGCTATTGCCATAGACACAAATAATCTTTCAATTCAAGACTGTTCCCACATTCCCATAAAAGATAGTATTCCATATCTTTACCAAGCCTTAAAAGTTTATTTAGCATCTTGTGGGCCAACAGTATTTATGGACATTATAGCAATGGCAGTGACTTTTCTTTTTTGCATTAGTACGATGATTATAACGTTAATTCTAAAAAAAGTTTTAAACAAATCTCAATATATTTTTAATAAGTTAAGAGAAGGGAAACCTATCTAAAAGATGACGATAAAAGGATCTGCTGCCAAAATCATTTTTACCATGCTATTATGTTCATTCTTAATCGTAGAAGGCTTGATATGGCATTCCGCTGACCTTAAAGAAAATTACCGAGTAAAATGTATTATTGTTTTAGGCTCAGGGTTACAAGGGGATCAAGTGTCTCCAACTTTACGAAACCGTTTGGATACATGTCTTAAGTATCTTAAAACATACCCTGATACGAATATTATTGTATCAGGCGGGCAAGGCCGCGATGAATCCATATCAGAGGCTGAGGCCATGAAGCGTTACTTAGTCTCTAACGGCGTTGATGAGAACCAAATCATTATTGAGGATAAGTCTACTAGTACATATGAAAATATGTTATTTTCAAAAAAAATCTTAGAACATAAAGTGGATTTAGATCAAGATAACATTCTCATTATAACAAGTGACTTTCATATGTTTAGAGCCAAGTTATTGGCTTGGCGGGCGGGAATTCCTTTTACTATTGGGATTTGCGCACCAAGTACAATCGAAATGAAGATATATTACTATTTTCGTGAATACTTTGTGGTGATAAAGTCACTTATTTG
>CAZUGK010000315.1:0-2646 GCA_964619815.1 uncultured Clostridiaceae bacterium
ATATTTTCCATTAGGACTGAATGTGATTTTATCTACGTCCCCATCATGTTTCAGGACAGTTTCTCCACCTGTAAACGTACTCCATAAACGTGACATGTTATCACCTGTTGTTGCCACATATTTTCCGTCAGGACTGAAAACAATCTGATTTACGGAGTAATCGTATTTTTGAACTATAATTTCTTTGCCTGTAAATGTGTTCCATAAACGCGCTGTTTTGTCATCACTCGCTGTTGCTACATATTTTCCATCTGGACTGAAAACAATCTGATTTACAAAATCGTCATGTTTCAGAACAGTAATTTCTGCACCTGTAAACACATCCCATAAACGTGCTGTTTTGTCATTGCTCGCTGTAGCGATGTATTTTCCATCAGAACTGAAAACAACACAATTCACTAAACCATCATGTTTCATAACAAAAATTTGTTTACCTGTAGCTGCATCCCATAAACGTGCTGTATTGTCCCAAGGCCCCCAAATAGCGGTAGTAATGTATTTTCCATCAGGACTAAAAGTAAAAGCAGGGATCAAAATAGTACTATTGTGCTTCAGGATAGCAGTTTCTTTACCTGTAACTATATCCCATATGTATGCTGTGTTGTCCCCACTAGCGGTAGCAATGTGTTTTCCATCAGGGCTGAACAATATCTTGTATATAGTATCGTTATGCTTCAAAACAGTAATTTCTTTACTTGTAGCTGCATCCCATAAACGTGCTGTTTCATCAGCACTCGCCGTTGCTACATATTTTCCATCAGGACTGAAAACAACATTATTCACCCTATTAGAATGATTCAATACAAAAATTTGTTTACCTGTAGCTACCTCCCACAAACGTGATGTATTGTCATCACTCGCCGTTGCTATATATCTTCCATTCGGACTAAAAACAACATCATTCACCCCATCAGAATGATTCAATACAAAAATTTGTTTACCTGTAGCTACCTCCCATAAACGTGATGCATTGTCATCACTTACCGTTGCTACATATTTTCCATTCGGACTAAAAACAACATCAAATACCGGGCCACTGTGGTTCAAAACCACAAATTTATTGGATATAAGTGATAATCCTTTACGTATTAAATGGTTAGAAATCGGTGTTCTACGAATTCTAAATGATTCAATAGCAAGAAGGATACTTTTGTCTATATCTGCAGAATTTTCTTGAAGATAACTGGATTGTAAATTTAAGTACGAAACACGAGCTTGCTGCTTCTGCTGTTCGGTCTGATACCATTGGTAGGTCGCAAATCCAGCTAGAATTAAAATAACAATAGAAAAAGCTGCAAGTCCTTTTATAGTGCGGTTTTTGCTCTTTTCTTTTTCAGCCCATTCTTTTTCTGCCGCATCAGAACTTGTTCTAATAAATTTTATCTCACCTGGATTAAGTTCTTCTTTATTCTTTTCCAGCAAAATCTTTGCTTCTACCAATGGAGCTCCGCGCAGAAGGTTCCCTTCATCTTCATTTTTATTCCATTCCTCCATTTTATCTTCAAGACGCTGTCTCCATGTTAGAAAATCACTCTCTTCATGTGTCCATATACCTAACTGCTTCCATTCGGTTAGCAGAGAATCATGAATGATCTCGACGGTTTCTATTCCTTTACTTAACTCACAGTCCGTAACAAGAATATGGGCATCTGCAAGCTTTTTAATCAATCGATGAACGATTTGTTCATCATTGTATCCAACTAAACTTTCCAGTGGCAGACGGCGGCGAGAATTAGGTAAATCTGCTTCACCATAATGGATTAAACGGGTAATGATTTTCCGAGACAATTCTTTTTCTTCTGTACTCAAGCCATTATAGGTTTCATTGGCCCATTGCCCTATAGCTCCACTGGCACCACCAATTTTACTATAGTTTTCATGAGTTAACATCCCATTTGATCTGAAATCCCAGAGTTGAGTAAGGGTAAACTCAAGCAAGGGAAGAGGGTTTTTTGTGTTTTCCAGCTCAGCTATTATTAAGTCTTCTAATCCGGTTTCTATTTCGAGGCCGGTTACATCTGCTGGTTTCTTAATGGATTCTCTCATCTCCTCTTCGGACATCGATCTTACATTTACCTGTCCCCCGATTTCACCTTCATTTACACTTAGATACTCTCCAAGTGGGGAATTCAGAAGAAAATCATAATAATCTCCTCTAATAGTGAGCAGGAAGCTAATTTTTAACTTACTTTTTAATAGACCATAGATGCCCTGAAGAAATTCTTTTTGTTTAACCTCACTAACGTTTGCGAACAATGTTTCAAACTGATCCGCATAAAGTACGAGTCTAATTTCAGGCTTTTTTTCCAGATAGGAAAGCATACTCTCCCACATGTCAGCTTTTTCAATATGAATTTCGGACTTTTCCAGAGCCTGTCTTAAAGATTCAATCGGATCACTATCACAGGAACTATCAGATACGGAGACATCATTGGGCCGAAAAATAACAACTTGTGCATTTTCAAATCCAACAATCTCTCTTCTTTTAAGTCGAGGCAAAAGTCCAGCAAATAACAGTGAGGATTTACCGCTACCAGAAGAACCAACCACTGCAAGAAAACGGGGATATATTCTCAGTTGTTTTACCAGGCTCTGAATAAGTTCTTTTCTTCCGAAAAAGAGATACTCGTCATCTTCTTTGAATGA
>CAZUGK010000316.1:0-2609 GCA_964619815.1 uncultured Clostridiaceae bacterium
CACTCGAGATAAAGAGGGAGAAGACGCAACTTTTACTTTAAAGGCTAAAAAGTGGGCAACAAAAAGAGAAAATGGAGAACTTTATATAGAACAGTATGAATCTCATGAACCCGATGGTAGCCTATGCTCATTGACTGCAATGTGCCCCAGTAGTGGTATATGGAAAAGCCAAATGGCAGAGGTTTTGAAGAAACTATTTAGAGAAATAGGCGTTAATGGAGTTTATCTGGACCAAATTGCCGCAGCAGCACCATACCTTTGCATGGATCCATCCCATCACCATTTGCCTGGAGGAGGAAGTTGGTGGACAGAGCAGTATAATCTGATGGTTCGCCGATATGGTCAAATCAAAGGACCAGAAGGTATATTAACTACTGAAGACAATGCTGAGGTTTATGCAAAATCCATGGATGCATTTTTAACATGGATATGGACCTTTGATAATCTGGTTCCTGCATTTTCAGTAATTTATTCCGGATATATTATAATGTTCGGGAGAAGCTGCAATGGAGTGAAAAAGGGTGATTACATCTTTTTTAAATACCAAATGGCAGAGCAACTTTTGTTTGGAGGACAACTGGGTTGGATTAATGCCGATGTAGTTCAACGTACAAACGAACTTAAATTTTTAAAAAAGATGGTGAATTTGCGCTACAGATATTCTCCATTCTTCTATAAAGGTGAGCTTCTTCGACCGGTACAGCTTACTACTGACCAGCCTGTAAAGCTTACTATGCCGGCGTACTATGATACTTGTTTGTTTGAAGCGAAGCAGGTATTGGCAGGTATCTGGCGATTATGGGACGGAACAAAAACAATATTGCTTCTTATAAATTGTGCAGAAACAACATCATCATTTACAGCTGTGGCAAGGGAACCAGAATTTACCGGTGCATATAAATTAGAAGGTAATGGCTTATTAAGTGAGGTCAAAAAGGAAAAAGGTGGTTTGATCCTGACAGGTGAAATTAATGCTGAAGACTTTTTAGTAGTTCAGATTTTGGAGGAAAAATAATGAATACAACTGAACAGCGTAATCCAAAGACAATGCACATTGATATGATGAAAACACTTGAAATGCTGCAGATAATGAATGAAGAAAACCGACGGGTGCCGGAAGCTGTTGCGGAAGAATTGGATAATATAGTCCCTGTGGTTAACCATGTTGCAGATAAGATTAAAAAGGGAGGCCGACTTATTTATGTGGGTGCAGGAACCTCTGGCAGAATTGGAGTTTTAGATGCTGCAGAATGTCCACCGACCTTTGGGATATCTCCAAATACTGTTGTAGGTTTGATTGCGGGAGGTATACAGGCAATGGTACAGGCACAGGAAGGTGTTGAGGACCACGAAGCGGATGGCAAAATGGATATACTTGCCCTAACACCTAATGAAAATGATACGATAATATGCATTTCTGCGTCAGGAGGACCAGCCTACGTAATAGGCGCTTTGAAAGCCGCCCGGAATTCTGGTGCTTTTACGGTGGCTCTTTGCTCTAACAGAAACAGTACTATAGGAAAATTGGCAGACCACGAGATTTGTATTGAAACAGGTCCGGAAGTAATTACGGGTTCCACACGTCTGAAGGCAGGAACTGCTCAAAAGCTTGTTCTTAACTTGATTTCTACAGCTGTCATGATTAAAACGGGAAAAGTGTATGAAAACTATATGATAAATGTTCGCCCTACAAATGAAAAATTAAAACATCGTGTAATACATATGGTGTGTGAAATTTCAGGTTGCAATGAAGAGGCTGCACAAGAGGCAATAGCCAAAGCAAATGGGAATATAAGGAATGCTGTTGAACAATTAAAGAGGATGATATGAAAAGGTTAATAGCAATTGACGGTGGAGCAAGCAAGACTGATGCAGTATTATTTAATGAAAATGGAGATATCATACAGCGTGTACGTTTGGAAGGCTGTAATCCAAATGACATTGGCTTTCAAGGGGCTGCTACGGTACTGAAAAACACATTGGATTCGCTTCTTGAAAAGGTAGGGGGACGTAAAGTTCAGTTGGAATCGGCTTTTGCCGGACTGTCAGGTGGAACCATTGGAGATTATCGCGGACTATTTCAACAATTATTGTGTGATTTACTACCTAATACTATACATATTGACAGTAATAGTGACGCCATTAGTGCTTTATCAAGTGGAGCTGGTCATACAGATGGGTGTGTTGTAATATCAGGAACCGGCTCAGTAGGATTTGCCAGACTTGGCAAGAGTATTTACCGTGTCGGGGGATGGGGATATCTTTTTGACCGGGGCGGTAGCGCTTATGATTTCGGACGTGATGCACTTTACTACACTCTTTGTGCTTATGACGGACGAAGTGAAGCAACAGTATTGACAGGTATTCTGGAAGAAAAGTTTGGAATTCCGGTCCCCAAAATAGTAAGCATGCTATATGAGCAGGGTAAAACTAAAATTGCTTCCCTTGCACCGTTGGTGTTTCAAGCATTGCGTCGGGGAGATAAACTAGCTCGGAGGATTACTGATGAGAATATGCACGAACTGGCCAAAGTAATAAACGCTGTTTCAGATTATATGGTTATTGAACCATTTGTTACGGTTTTAACCGGAAGCATGTTTAAGGACTTT
>CAZUGK010000317.1:0-2603 GCA_964619815.1 uncultured Clostridiaceae bacterium
AAGCAGCATTTAAAAAATTCTCTTTTAAGTTTGATTGTTTCAGTATTGGTCTATGGGTTGTTTAGTTTACTAATTAACTCAAAGATACTCAATGACTTCTATATCCGAATATTTATGATGATAGGTATCAACATTATACTTGCATCTGCTCTGAATCTTGTTGTCGGTTTTACGGGACAGCTTGTCCTTGGCTTTGCAGGCTTTATGTCCATTGGTGCTTACATGTCTGCAATATTGACTATGAAGTTGCAGCTTCCCTTCCTTCCTGCCCTTATTGCAGGCGGATTAGCAGCATCTCTTATCGGACTGCTTGTCGGTGTTCCGACTCTCAGGCTCAAAGGCGACTATTTGGCAATCACAACACTTGGTTTTGGAGAAATTATCAGAGTATTAATTGTTAATATCGATTACTTAGGCGGACCCAGGGGTTTGCCTGCCATACCGAAATATACAACTTTTACATGGATATTTTTCATTGGTGTCATCTCAGTATTGGTTATTTATTATATCATCAATTCTACCCACGGTCGTGCAATGATATCAGTAAGAGAAGATGAGATAGCAGCGGAATCTATGGGTATCAACACAACTGTTTCCAAGATTTCCGCCTTTATCATAGCGGCTTTTTTCTCTGGCATTGCAGGAGGTCTGTATGCACACTTCTTAATGTTCATAGACCCGAAGTCCTTTGACTGGCTAAAATCCTTTGAAATCGTTACCTTCGTGGTTGCCGGCGGTATGGGAAGCTTGACCGGTTCTATCCTTTCAGCTACCGTATTGACATTTCTGCCTGAAATATTGAGATTGTTCGGCTTTTCAGAATACAGAATGCTTCTGTATGCAATACTTCTACTTATATTAATGCTTTTCAGACCCCAGGGGCTCATGGGCAGCAAGGAACTATCACTTAAAGTATTCAACAACCTGAACTTTAAGAAGGCTGGAGGTGAAAAATAATGGCTTTATTGGAAGTGAACCACTTGACCATACGATTCGGCGGATTAGATGCAGTATCAGACTTTAGTGTCGAGATTGAAAAGAATGACCTGGTAGGGCTCATTGGTCCTAATGGTGCCGGTAAGACTACAGTATTCAACATGCTGACCGGTGTATACCTGCCCACGGAAGGGGACATAAAAGTGGACGGAAAAAGTATCGTGGGAATGAAACCTTATGAGATAACAAAGAAAAGCCTGGCAAGAACTTTCCAGAATATACGTTTGTTCAAATCCATGTCTGTAATTGACAATGTAAAGCTGTCCTATAATTATCAAATCAAATACAGCTATTTTGATACAATCATGAGAACTCCAAAATTCTTCAAACTGGAGGAAGAAATCGAGCATAAGGCAATGGAGCTTCTTAGGGTTTTCAATCTGGAAGGCAAAGCTCTGGAACATGCAAGCAATCTGCCTTACGGCGAGCAGCGAAGACTTGAAATTGCACGTGCTATGGCAGCCAGCCCGAATCTTTTACTGCTTGATGAACCGGCAGCCGGTATGAATCCTCAGGAAACCCACGAGCTAATGAACCTCATTAAGTGGATAAGAGATCACTTTGATCTCACTATACTGCTTATTGAACATGATATGAAGCTGGTCATGGGTATCTGTGAAAAAATCGTTGTTCTCGACTATGGTAAAATTATCGCCAAGGGAACGCCGGAAGAGATCCGGAAAAATCCGAAGGTAATCGAAGCTTACCTGGGAGAGGAGAGTGCAGCAAATGCTTAAAATAAAGGATTTGAATGTATTCTATGGAGCTATCCATGCTCTGAAGGATATTAATATAGAAGTAAATGAAGGTGAAATCGTAACACTTATTGGAGCAAATGGTGCCGGAAAGACATCAACATTAAGAGCCATATCCGGTTTTGAAACTCCTAAATCGGGAGAAATTTTCTACAATGGTATGCTTTTAAAAAATGTGCCGCCATATAGCTTGGTAAACATGGGGCTGGCACATGTGCCGGAAGGGCGGAGAATATTCGCTAACCTAACGGTAATGGAAAATCTTGAACTGGGTGCTTTTAACCGAAAAGACAAAGACGGGATAAAAAAAGACTTAAATATGGTTTTTGAAAAATTTCCGAGGCTCAAGGAAAGAACCTGGCAGCAAGCCGGAACTCTATCAGGTGGAGAGCAGCAGATGCTGGCAACCGGAAGAGCGCTGATGAGCAGACCTAAGCTGATTCTGATGGATGAGCCCTCTATGGGTCTTGCACCACTTTTGGTACGCGAAATATTCACCATCATTGAAGAAATCAACAAGACCGGAACCACGGTTCTACTGGTTGAGCAGAATGCCCATATGGCACTGTCCATCGCACATAAGGCCTATGTCCTTGAAACCGGAAAAATCGTACTTGCTGGGTCTGCAGATAAGCTGCTTCATGATGATGCAGTAAGAAATGCATATTTGGGAGAATGTTAACTAACGGGAGCCAGCCTAATATATGATAGGAGGCTACTATTTTTTAAAATATTTTATTAATATTATGTTGACAAAAATCAAAAAATAATATAAAATTATATTCGTTGCCGCATTTGGGCCTTTAGCTCAGTTGGTTAGAGCAACCGGCTCATAACCGGTTGGTCCGGGGT
>CAZUGK010000318.1:0-2566 GCA_964619815.1 uncultured Clostridiaceae bacterium
TGCTGCAGGAGAAATCAGAGCCTTGAAACTGGTATTGGATTAATTTTAACGCAACCCATAGAACCTGGAAGAAAAAAATCTTATTAAGATAAGTAAAGGAGTTTTCAATGATGAATAAAAAAATTTTAACGAAATTCTCCCTGGGTTTATTATTTCTTCTATGCTTCGTCTTCGTAGTGACAATGAGCACAAGCAATATATCATATGCAGCTCAAAGTACTTCATTTGTTAATAATTCAGGAACTGCAACACTGTCCAATACGCTTATTGAATTGAAATGGAATACCGCTAACGGTACGCTCGTGGGTTTCAAAAACAAAAATACTGGAACCCAGTATATCAGCGGAGACAGCTCAGCCAACTGGACTGCATTTATTAATACCGATACCGGGGATAAATGGCAGGCAGGTCTTGGGAACATGTACAAGGGACGGGATGCTGTCTTAAGTTCAATAACTGCTGATAACTATTCCAATGGCATAACTGTACATCTGATCTATAATAATGTCAGCGGAAGAAACATCATCATCAAACAGCATGTTACGGTTCATGACAACGATCCGGTTTCAAAATGGACCACAGAGGTTATCAACAACCAACCGGGTGTTACTGTCACTGCTGTTGTAACACCGCAAATAACGGGAATTCAAAGCCTTTCCAATGAGAAGCTGATATGGCCCTGGAAAGAAGGACAGATCATTGATAACCCGGGCTCGGAACTCCGCATGATGCAGTACCCGGTACCCGCATCGATGCAGTGGATTTATCTTTATAACAATAAAGAGGCTCTTTATTATGCCGCATTGGATACAAAGGCAGATTACAAGGAATTCAGGTTTGGCTATGACAGAAATCTTGACAATTCAGTTTCAAATCCAAGGCAAATGTCTGTAACCGTTTGGCCTTTTGTTACACCTTCCACATCCTATACTTCGGCGGTGGTGGAAATTGGAGCAATAAGTGAAGGTGATTGGTACTGGGGTGCAGACAGGTATCGTGACTGGCTTATCAATACGGCTCATTGGGAAAAAGAAAAATCGGAAATGGTGAATGAACTGAATGGTTGGAGGATCGGATTCAACAAATTTTTTGGAAACACCAACTTGATCAAAACATATTCGGATATGCCGAATATGCTTTCGGATTTGGATGCTACGGGAATTGATGTGCTTGAAATGCTGGGTTGGCATACGGATGGATTTGATTCCTTTTATCCTGATTACGATTATCTGACCTCGGCCGGAGGAGCTACGGGCATGCAAAATGCCATAGCAAACATTCATTCCAATGGTGATAAAGTTTTTTTCTATATCAATAATCATCTGGTAGACACAGGAAGTAACTGGTATCAGGCAAATCCGGGTACTTCAAATCTAAAAAAACTTGACGGTTCCTATTTCTCGGAATCCTATCCAAGCGGATTAGGTTATTATGCCATGTGCCCGATATCTCAGATTTGGATTAATCAATTGAATGCAAGGGCAATGGATTTGAGAAATAAGGGAGCCGACGGTATATGGTGGGATCAGATGATGGAGATGGATGCAACCCTCTGCTATGACCAGAGTCATGGTCACACTTCTCCGGCGACGGCGTTTTCAGAAGGGTATAAAACCATGATGGAAAACATACATAACAATTTTAGCTATGGCGGAACACAAACCAACTATTTGTTTGCATCCGAAGGAGTCAGCGATTTTTACAGCAAGTATATTGATGTATGCGGTATGATGTGGGCAAGACCGCTGGGATATGATCAGAACCAAGCTCCGCAGGTCACCAGATATACCATTCCGGCCAAATTCCTGGGTATACCTGCTTCCGGTAAGACGGCAGGAAGCAAGGATGAATTCGCATGGGCCTTTACCTTGGGTGAACCTTTACTGATGGATGCACCTGCAGATGTAAATCCAAACACCAATGTCTTCCCCAGGTATCCGAATATCTATGAAAGTGAACCTGAAATTTATTATTACGGCACCTATAAAGATAAAAAAGGCCTATCCGTCTTTAACGATGCTGTAAAAGGAACGGCAATCATTGGACAGAACAATGACAAGATTGGAATACAGCTTAGGAACACTGCATCAACCGCGCAGATAACGCAAGTTGTTTTGGATTATAGTAAAATAGGTTTGTCTGGCAAGGGAGTATCCGGCGTCTCGAACATTGAAGGAGGGGCGACCGTTGCTTATACAGCATACGGCAATAAGGTGTATTTCACTATTTCAGTACCTGCCAATGATGTGAAGGCAATAAAAATTTCTCTAAATACTACCCCCAATCCGGCAGCGGGAGGAAGGTTCATTGATGATTTTTCTAATGACAGTATGTCGCAGTACAATGTTATCATGGGACAGGCTAGTTATAATGCACAGGATCAAAATATACAGTTAGGACCAGTCAGTCCAACCGGAAGTACTTATAATGAAATGGTAAGAGGCAGTTTTAGCGGAGAGGTTACCGTAACTGGCTCAGTATTCGTACCGGGCGACGGTATCAGAGGAATATATGACTCCATTGGTGTAATGGCATCCAATACGGGAAACACCACTAAATATCTTGC
>CAZUGK010000319.1:0-2543 GCA_964619815.1 uncultured Clostridiaceae bacterium
TCCCGAATATATTTCAGTTGTGCGTCAATTTCTTTTTGACTCTTTCCCTGCTTTTCGGCCGGGATCTGCTGGACAGGGACAATAATAAACGGATCAGTTGGCGCTGCCATAGTAATAACTGATGCAAAAAACCTCTTGCTGTTAAAAAGCGCTTTGCCAAGAATTTGCCCGTAACCGCTTTGATCAGGACGAATGATGTGATGACTCAGATATACTCCGGCAGCTGATGCCCCGGGCTTTGAGCCTTCAATTCCGTATATTCCCATAGTTGCATCAAGGTTATCGCTGTGGTATACTTCAGGAGCCAAAAAAGCCACAAGATTTCGCATACATGAATTACGATAACAGAGCCCTCCTGCTGGATAAGGAATATAGCCGGCTTTATGGGGATCTATTGTTATCGAGTCTGCAGCGGGCAGAGATTCGTATTGTTCTGTAACGTATTCATTTAGCTGCAACACAGGTGTATCCTGCAGGCCTTCATTGTTGATTTTTCTGGCAATGCTATTCTCCGGCTTTCTGAGGAGGCTGGCAAAATATCCGCCCCAGGCAGCATCAACATGTACTACGAATTCCAGTCCAGCTTTTCTATATTCTTCGCGTATTGAAAGCACTTCGGACAAAGGATCTACTGCGCTTTCTTCCGTAGAGCCCAGAACAACTACAACCATAATCACTGGCTGCCTTCTTTCTAAACACCTATCCAGCTCTGTACGCAGGTATTTTGTATCCATCCTGGCATCCTTGTCTATGCTAATATTGATGAAGTTGTTTTTTCCGATCCCCAGTACAGCTGCATTCTTAGGCCATGAATAATGTTTTGTAGAACAGCCCATTATGACAGGCTGATGAAAGCCGCTTACAAATTCTCTGTTGAAGGAATCAAAACCTAAACTTTGAAGCAGATATGGATCAAGAGCATTGGTAATATCCTGAGAAGAGATCCCGTACTCATTTTCCATTCGCAAGGTCAGGTTAAGTATAACATCAATATTGAGATTAAGAAGTGTCCATGTATCCAATTTAGTTAACCGAGCTCTACTACCATCGTTTAAGAGAACGAGCATATTTTTTGCCGGCTCAAGAACTTTTTCGTTTCTTAGGGCTGCAACCACAGAAAGAGGATAATATTTTAGGTTGCGGGCCGTCCACATGGCTTCCAGATTAGCAACTGATCCATCACATGTTATATGCCCCCAGGGGCTTATTTTTGTGGAATATTTTTGAGAATGTTTGATGCTAGGGCTTCTTTCTTGAGGTACCGGAAATCCCAGCATTTTGCAGAGATCATTTCCTACCAATGCCTCAAGTTGAGATGTTACTGGAGATGCCTCCAGAGCCACATTGTTCTGATTATAGAGCATGGCTGCAAAGTAACCCAGCATTCCTGGTATGGTCAAATCCCAGTTCATATGGGCTTGATAGCGATAGCTGAAAAAGGGAACAGAGCCTTTCAAGTTGTCCAGAAGTTTTTGGTACTCAGCTTTTAGCGCTTCAACGCTTTGATTATATTCTTCATCCTTTCTCTCAGGTGTGACATATGGTGGATCATCTGGGAAATAATCAATTCTATCTTTGCAATTAGCATCAATTCCCTTCATTATAAGATCCGAAAACAAGCTCTGATTTTCAGCTTTTGGTCCCAGAAACCAGGCAGCTAACGAATTAGTTCCGGGTCCATTCAGATGAAAACGTTGATTTGAATCCTGTTTTTCCAAATACTCTGTCATGAGTCTGGAAAATTCCTGCTGTCTATTTGCAACAGATGTTTTCATTTTAGCTCCCCTTTCTTATCCTTCCAGCATAAAATCTGGAATTTTTTACTAAAAATTATGTTACAACGAATTGGCAATTACTATCCTAACTCTGAATAAACTACAGCTTTTAGTTCTTTGCAAGTTTTTTATATAATTTTCAATGTATCATCCAATTCAAATAGTATTTTTTTGGCATACTCTTAGAAAAGTCCTATAATTAACGATTTCATCAAAGATCATTGTATATTTTTTTCAACAGTTATTAAAGAAGGAGATCATTAGATATAAACTATTTGTACAAAATTAAGGTAGTTAATAGGGCATTCATCCTGAATTCACAGGTGATTTTCTCTGAATGCTTTTCATTTTTCTCCACTTTCTTTTAAGCTGACATACGGATAAGATAACCAAAAAATATCCAGAAAAGTTCACTGCGTAAAATAGCAAAAAAGAACATGAGTTTCTTCGGATATCAGGCGCAAATAATGAAAGAAATCTAAAGTACTTTCATACCAGAAAAATGAAAAATTGTTAGTGTTTTGAAAAAGCCAGATTTTTGGAAAAGTCAACTTATCATTGTTGACTTTTATGAACATTAAGAAGGTATTAATTTATACCTCTCTTAATTTCTATATCTTTTAAAACATCTCATTCACAAGAAGCAACCGGTATTCGAGTCCTCTTATATAAATTTAACAAGCGGACACACTTCTATACATGCTCCGCAATGGATGCAGTTTTCTTTAATTCTTACGTTCTTTCCTTTTATTTCTATAGCATTGTGCT
>CAZUGK010000320.1:0-2503 GCA_964619815.1 uncultured Clostridiaceae bacterium
ATCCTGTGACCAATAGTGGCCAGGGGGTAGGCATTGCTCCGATAGGTCACAGCGTCACGGTAGAAGGAGTAACAGAGGCGGCAATATCTATTGCTACAACTGTTACTATGGAAGATGGGTTTGTTTGGGCAGATGTGGAAACAGCAGCAATAGAAAAAATCACGGAGTATTTTCAGGAATTGCGAAAAAACTGGGCAGATGTAAGTGCTATCGTTGTCCGGATAAGTCAAATTGAGATCCGGCTCCTGGATGTTCCCGGAATTTTGGATATCCAGGATACGACCTTAAACGGTGTGGCGCAGAACTTAGTCCTGGGGGCAGATGAAATCCCGGTCTTGGATGTGATTACTACATGAGCGTAAAAGAAGTAAATATTATAGATTATTGGCCGGAGGTAATCAGTGAAGTTAAAGAATTTCAGGAAATTGCAAAGGCAGAAAACCCGGAACTTATTTCGATGTGGGATAGTACCAATGATGTTTTAGCTGATCAGTTTATTCTCACGGCAACGGAAAACGGAATAAAGCGATGGGAAAAGCTTTTAGGTATCACCCCAAAAGCCAGTTACACATTGGAAGACCGTAGGTTTGCGGTGCTGGCAAGATTGAATGAACAGCTGCCCTATACTGTCAGGGTGTTTATACAACTGCTTACACAACTATGTGGAGAAGATGGATATGTCCTAACCATCAATCATGCTTATTATAAGGTAGATATCCTGGTTGAACTGAAATCAAAGAACATGGTTACTGAAGTAGAAGCTTTAGCCCGAAAAATAATCCCAGCCAATATGGATATATCAATTAGGATACGATACAACCAGCACTATGTTCTCACGCAGCTTACGCATCAAGCCTTATCAGCTTTTACCCATAACACTATCAGAAACGAGGTGATTGTTTAGGTGACCGAGTATACTCCGAATTTTAACTTGAAAAAACCAGCCCCGGAAGACTTTTATAACATTCAAGACTTCAACGACAATATGGACAAACTTGATGCTGGTGCTGTTAAGAAAGGATCCGGAATTGCTGAACTTTCTGCCGGTACTCTGGCCGCCAGACCTGCAGCCGGCATAGCAGGGCGGTACTACTTCGCGCAGGATACCGGAGAGATCTATTTTGACACCGGTACCGAGTGGGTTTTAGCAGCTGCTTCGAGTGCGGAGCTTGCTGCGCATTTGGCAGATACTACGACAGCACATGGTCTTGAAAACAAATCAGACAAAGGTACCCCAGAAATATATATAGTATCTGAAGGATTTCCTACAGGATGGTCAGGAACAATAAGATGGTGGAAAAATCAAGAAAATCTTGTTACTTTACACGTAAATTTATATAGACCAGATAATGATATATCTTCAAGTATAGTTAATTTTTATACCCTCCCAGAAGGGTTTAGACCTAATGTGGCTTCGGTATTTCAAGTTGTTCATTTTTTAGATATTAATGGTAACGGTTTAGCAAATTCTTTAGGAGAAGTGGTTGTTATAAATTTTGGAACAGTAAAATTAGCTCCATTTCCATCAACATCATTAACAAATGCAAGGTCATTTGCTGCGACATTTAATTATTATTGTGCTTAGGGGGTGAAAAATTGAGTACTGAAGTAATGGTCGCTGTTATAGGTAATAAGTCAAGAGTTGTATTAGTGAAGGATGCTAAAATAATCGAAACTGAGCCATTACAAGATAACGAAATTTTAGTTCCATTAGGTGATTATAACAATTTTATTAAACCTGTTTGGGATGGAACACAGTGGATAGAGTCAGCAACACAGGAAGAAATAGATGAATATAAAAACATTACATCACTTCCTTCAACAGATGAAAGGCTTGAAGCATTGGAGTTAGCCATGCTTAATATAGTGTTGGGAGGTGCTGTATAATGGCGAAGTTTTTAGCCGTGCAGATAAGACTGGGACGAATTACGCTTGAGCAAGTGCCAGAGAAATACAGGACAGAAGTTGAAGTAATTCTTACTGAACAGTAGGACAATAAAGCGTAGTAGTGAAAAACGCCAGCAAGGCGTTATTTTTATGCCCCGGGGAGCTTTTCCCCGGGGGAGTACATAGAAAAAGCATGAAAGGATGTGGGTGCAAAGGTGGGTGAAAATGTATGCGCCTTCCACAAGGATATGGAAGAGCAACTGAAAGACCATGAAACCCGGATACGTTGTCTAGAGAAATCTAATCTTGAAATTTTAGGCCGGCTGGAATCTCTTTGCGAAAAGGTTTCGGAGTTGGTGGAAATCATTAAAAGTCTGGGGCAGTCAATGAAAAAGGCTGCCTATATTGCTGTTACGGTAGGAGTTGGATTTATCATTTGGTATATCCAATCACTACCAAGGTAAGGTGGTGGGGTAAAAATGAACCTCGGGAAACTGATATTCACGAAAAATGACTGCTTTAAGGCGGGCAGAAAAATCAAGGTCAAAGGGATTATGGTGCACAGCACCGGGGCGAATAACCCTTATTTGCGGCGCTATGTAGGTCCGGATGATGG
>CAZUGK010000321.1:0-2498 GCA_964619815.1 uncultured Clostridiaceae bacterium
ACGTGCACCGTTTCTGGCAGCGGCAACTGCTGCACACAATCCGGCAATTCCACCTCCGACGACACAAAAATCTACCTCGTGGTATTTCTTCCTCATTTCAATTCCCTCCTAAATAACTTTTCAATATTCACTATACATAGGATAATACTGCACATAATCCTATTAATAACAGAACCACGCAGTGGCTTTACAGTCAACATTTACTTTCACTCTTACCCAATGTGCATTAAATCCTTCTGGGAAAGTATGGATTATCTCTTGACCTACTGGAACCGTAATGGTGTTGTAAATGTGCCAGGTATCGTCTGCCATATAATCAATTTCGATGATAAATTCGACATCTTCGCTTCTGTCATGTGATAATCTTACAGTTTTATGGTCATATCCCGTCATCAAGTATGGATCCGAAGGATGATTTGCTTTTAAAGCTGAGTTGTAACAAGGACCTCCTTCGCCTTTGGGAGAACCCATTTTCCACAGATCGTCCACATTGCCGAACCATAGCCCTGCCCTATTGTCATCAGAGCTGACATAATGATCATATGAGGCCTTATTTATTACATTCCCTGATAACACAAGCATACCTCTCCAGGACGCAAAGTCATAAATGGCACGATTGTGCGTGCAAATCGGTTTCACCTTTGATAATCCCCCGGATGACTCTCTTGGCAGTTCATAAAATGTACCGCATACATTCATTAAATTTCGCTCAGTAACAACTTCACGTATACCTCGCCGCCAGCCTGCTTGTGAATTGTAGTCAGTAATATTTGCTCCTTTAGGCAAACGGTAGCGCTTACCTGCTTCATCATACATAATGACAGAGGCATCGTCCACCTCGTAGTCCTGTGTTGTTCTGGCGGTATTCCGGAGTTCATTTTCAACAGAAGATTGATTCACGCATCTAAGAATCATATCTTCTCCTATCTCATAATATCCGCTTCCGGTTATATTACCTTCTATGTCAACAATATCTGCTGCAAACTGAAGCGTCATATTATTATCTGCCATTGGGCGGATAATTCCTTCTGATCGGACTTCATTTCCTAATGCCAGACTATTAAACATCTCTGGATCTGTATATGTGATGTCCGAACAGGAATAGTGAAAATATGCTGTTACGCAAGTTGCAGTTCTATCAGCTTTTAAACGTATCCACTGTGCATTTATATTTTTCGGTATGATAGTGTATGCATACCCGTGTGAAGGGACTTCAACCGAAGTATACACATTCCAATTGTTTGTTCCTGCCTCGTCTATTTCAATAATAAACGTTACTGCTTCACCACTGTCATGACTTATATGTACAATACGTCTGTCAAATCCGCAGCACATAAATGGTTCTGATGGCTCATCCGCTTGAAAATTATCATTAACCCAAACACCACCCCAACCTGATGGCTTACCCATTTTCAGGAGGTCATCAAAGCTTCCAAACCACAAATTGGATTGAGCACATAAATTAAGTGGGTTTTCCATAACAGAAGCATCATTGGCCGCCATAACAAGCTTGCCATTCCAATCCGTAAAGTCTACTACCATCTTAAGGTGCTGGGAAATCGGTTTGATTCCGGAACTATTATTTACGCTGTACGAACCTGGAAATTCATAAAACATGCCATGCATATCCATCAAAAGCTTCTGCCGTCCTATACTTCGTATGCGCGGCCATTCCGTGTACCATCCGTGATCGGCATCGTACGCATAGCTGGCTTTTGGCAATCTGTACCTGTACCAATTGCCGCCTTCACAAACATTCAGGAGGACTGACTTATAATCCCACCCTAAAGCCCAAAGGGGCGAAGCGTCGTCAGGTGAACCATATATACCATCGGGGCCGGTAATATCTGTATATTTATTGGCATCTACAATATTCCAGCTTGCAGGCTCTCCAGGTTTTCCATTTCCATCCCACTCAGCCAATGAACCTCCGATGCCATTCTTTGCAATCACAAAACGTTTTTGACCTGCATAAGCACCCTTCCCGTGTACTCCGGGTAATACAAGTCTTAAATTTTTAAAAAGCTGATCCTCAAGGAGCGTATTTACTTGCAAGGTGTTGACATCCACCTCGTACAGACCCTCCTCCATGGAAAAGAAATAAACCTTATTTGCAGGGTCAGTCAAATGCCTCGCAACTGCGGTCATACGCCCTTGCACTAATTCCGGCGAAATTGAACGAATACCGCCGTTGCAATCAATAAAGTACAGACCTATGATTAATTGATTTGATTCCCGGTGCACCATTCTGTTTGCATGAGTGCCCCCTACACTGCCTTGAAAAAAATCCACATTTAATTTTTCATCCAGCGTATACAGCTTGTCGTTACTGCCTTTAGCTTCATTTGCAGGATAAGTCAAATAGTATAGCTTCCCGCACCAAGCAACGACAGCTCCGATACCACACTCTGTATCACTCTGATTGGTTACTGCAAGATGCGGGTATATGCCGCTATATTGCTTGTGAGTATAATCATTCATGATTTCCCATTCTCCCT
>CAZUGK010000322.1:0-2489 GCA_964619815.1 uncultured Clostridiaceae bacterium
CTTACCCAAGATATAAGGCAAAGAAGGTACGAGCAGGCTGCTGCAAGAAGCGAGATTTTAAAGAAGATTCGGCAGGGAAGGAAAGCAAAGAAAGAGCAAATGCTAAGGAATAATATGCCATAAGACTATAACGATCCATAAACACCTCATTTCTTACTTCTTTTATAGCCTTTATAAGTCGTAGTCGTTATTGTCTATCCCTCTTACATGTCCTACAGATATGACAGTATGGACAGAGTCACAAGGATTACTTACCCGAATGCTGCAAGTGTCAACCTGAGATATAATAACCAGACCCTTCTTGAAAGCGTGGACGGCATAATCAACAACCTTGACTACAATGCAAGGAACCAGATCACAAGGAAGGAATATTCCAACGGCGTGGTCACGAACTATACCTGTGACAGTGAAAAACTGCTGCTGGACAGGATCTATACCGCAGGCTTCCAAGACCTTAACTACGATTTCGATAATGTCGGCAATGTTCTGGAGATTGCGGACAATATCCAGAATTCCGTAAAAGCCTATGGATATGATGACCTTGACAGGCTGGTCAGTGCGCATATGTACTCAGGCAGTAGGCCGAACTACCTGATAGACTTCACCTACGACCAGTATGGCCGTATCAAGATTAACGATGGCGCATATGGCCCCCTTCCCTTTACTGTAAAAACTGCACTTTATGAATACTCTCTAACACCTTTCCATGCTCCTGTTACTTATAGTGTAGGCGACCTGAGCTATATTACAACCGACCTGGACTATGATGCAAACGGCAAAAGAATCAAGAAACAAAACTCAGATGGTGAATTCACATACTATATCAATAAATTCTACGAAATCAATAACGGTACTGCCACCAGCTACTTCTTCCGCGATAACGAACGCGTAGCCAAACAAACGTCCGACGGCATTGAATGGTATCTCTCCGACCACCTCGGCAGCACTTCTCTGATGGTTGACGAGAACAGTGTTGAAGTCGAACGCACCGATTACTTCCCATACGGGCAGGTTCGGTCAGGCGGCCTGGAGAAATACGGGTTTACAGGGCAGGAAAATGATGCCGATACAGGGCTGATGTACTACGGTGCAAGGTATTATTCGCCTGAGTACAGTATTTTTGTTCAGCCGGATACGATGCTTCCTGATCCTTATAATCCGCAGGCATTGAATAGATATTCTTATGCTCTGAATAACCCTGTGTTATGTTTTTTACGAGGTAGAAAGAACGAAAATATTGTAAACAGCAACAAGTCTTTACGAGGTACAATTAAAAACAATGTAAACAGCAACAAATCGGTATAGAAAGGCCACGTCCAAGTCCTTGGAACGTGGCCTTTTTACGGCTAGAGAATTATTTGCTTAAATTACATAAAATACCATATCTACATGCCTTGAGTAGATAAAAATGATGCCGCCTTGAGCTGGCGGGGCCTTGGCGGACATTCATCCATGCTGGGCGAGGATATCATTCTCCATTTTGAGTTGCTGAAGCTCCTTGCGCAGCTTGCTTAATTCCTGTTCCTCCGGGGTTCTTTTATAATTGTTAAAGAAATGGATCGACACCTGCTTATAGCACCATCTATAAAAATAGCGTTATTAAAAAGGTTAACAATATGAAAACCATTCCTGCCATTGCTACAAACAAACCTAACGGGATTTTTCTGCCTGCAAAACTATTAGTTAATGCCCCTTTCTTTGGACATACAGCAATGCATTTTTGGCAGTTAAAACATTCAGCCGATATTACCTTCTTCATTTTATGCACCTCTAGATTTGAGGGACAGTTCTTTGTACATAACTTGCAATTGATGCACTTATCTTCGCATCGGACGATACCACTGGGGCTAAACCGACCTGCAACTCCGGCGACAGCACCCTGTATGCAGATATATTTGCAGAAGAAATTATCAATAAAGAATGAGCCAATAATTGTTACAAACATCAACATAATACTTATCCAGGCTAATCCAGGCAATATTATGCTATATTGCTCAAACACATCGTCAACACTGACTTGTAGCAGAAACTTGCCGCTTGCAATGGATAATACTGCAAAACCTGTAAGTATGATATATTTCACTGCTCTAAGATATTTATCGAATGTTGCAGGAACTATGACCCTTTTTTTTAAAAGCTTGAATCCTGTATATCCAATACCCCTTTGCAGCGCCCCCACCATGCACAAAAAACCACAAAAGCTTCTTTTGAAGATAATGGCAAACAAAATAAATATTATTAGAACTTCCATAATGACTGCATTTTCGAAAGTCTCCTCAATAAGGAAACTAAAAACAAACGGGAATATTATTAGAATAAAAGGAATGGCCGTTTTTGCTAATTTCTTAGTATTAATATTCATTACATGACCTCCGTATATTTGGTTTGGTTTACATCTACCGAATTAAAATCTTCAAAGAATTCATGATATAATTTTTGAATCAAAGTTGCGCTGGCGCACCCCGCTGCAAGCAACGGGGTATGTTCGC
>CAZUGK010000323.1:0-2486 GCA_964619815.1 uncultured Clostridiaceae bacterium
AATATCATAATTGCCCGGCCATCATGGCAAACTTTAGGCCTTCATAAAAACCCTTAGTATAATTCAGATAGCTGATAGTTAGTTGTAATGTTTCTGCAGCCTCTCTAATATCATCGGCTAGCACTTGATCGGTAAGTTTATCAAGCAGAACGCCTAATGTAAAATCCTGCTTTCGATACTCACTCGATAAGCCCTGCATGACTAATTTTGTCTCTAAATTTTCCTGACGACTGAATATAAACTCTTGCCAAGCATGTTGAAAATCCCCAACCGGTAATTCCCGGCCGGTTCTTACATCAGTAATAGAACTTTGGCGCAAAAATTCTTCGATATCGCACTTATTCATATACAATCTCTCCCAGCCATCATTTATATTTTCCTTGCCGCACGACCGTTTTTCATATCAAAAAATACCTCCTTTTTTTTACATCCGGAGGCTCTCTATGCCCTACTGCAAATACCCATGAACGGATTTTTACAGGAGAAAATTAAAAGGATCACATATGCAGGATTTATTCATCCTACACATGCGATCCAATCATTCGTTGTACACTATCAAGATACAGAAAAACACCCTAGCAAAACACGTCAGCGTGTCCCGCCAAACCATATCAAGATATATTCAAGCGAATAGTGCATGCAGTCGCTCAGCCCCTGCCTTACACGCCAATCCTTATACCCGAATTGTAACCTTGTACTCAAGATAACAAATAGGTATAATAAGATTATCGTCGTGGACAGTTCGCTGTTACGTGTAGGTGCCCGTTCACCTGCTCGTGCCTATAGGTGTCCCACCACCTATGTGACACGGCGACTTTACTTTTTTAAAAATTCCATCTATTCCTAATAATAGTATCTTTTTACATGAATTGCAAGTACTTATGTTAAAATATGATTTGTTACCAAGTACACTTCTATATCTCTTACAAGCTATAAAAGCAGCCGTTAGGCGGAGTTAATCCCCAACCGGCTGCTTCTACTTTTGCATATGCTATGCTCAGAGTGTCGCGGATGAATCAAGCCTATCTCCTTTATTTTTTCATCCTATCAAACACAACGGAGACTACCAGTGGAATTAGTATATAAACTACCCCAAGCACACCTAAAATCAAGAAAACATCATCTATCAATCCTTTTTTCCCAGAAGCCAGGGATGTTACAAACATATAAACGGCAAAAAAAGGATATAAAATATACATAATCCCCAACGCAATCCCATACGCGATCCTATACCCGATTCCAGGTAGAACTTCATAACAACCAAAGTAAATTTGCGATCCGATGAAAGCAAATAAAAACCAACAAATTACAATACACATCTTTTTAGTAATGGCTGGTTGTCCTCCACGACCCATTATGCCCACCTATTCTTCACTGACAAATTTCAGTTGGATTTTTCTTTTAGCCCGCAACACTAAATTGCTCATAACATTGCCTAGGATGATGACGACTGGTATGTATATATATTCTTACTTTTTCAAGGCCTATAATTTTCAATTATTTCTTTTGCTTGAATAAATTTATCTGCCATTTCAATATTTCCATCTTTTTTACATATTTCAATTTCAAAATCTAATGCTCCAAGCATTTCGTCTTTGCTTATTATTTTATAATCTCTCTCGAGTTCTTCATCACCTGGATAATTTACAGGAAATGTCCAATCAAGATAATATTCATTTTCCTTTGTTATGCCATAAATAATTACTTCTATTGGTCCTACACAACATTTACTTATAATTTCTCTGTTTCCATCTTCATTTGGTTCAAAATTAGGATCTCTATAGAAAAATTCTCCCATTATAAGCCTCCTATAATAAAATATTTCTATGCTTTACTTATTTCCGGGAGGACTAGGGGACGGTGGTACCGTCTCGTTTTATTTTTCCAATAAGTCTCCCTCAAAACATTACCACTGTCCCCTAGCCCATTTGACATTGTTCTGCCCTCACCTGACATGATCCATCCAAGGCATTCAAAAACCCATAATTTGATTATAAATACAAATTACTTTCTCATATTCCTCATTACTCATAGTTTCACCCCAACCACTATCACTTGCATTTTCTATATCCTTCTTGTTAAAAACATCATTAATGTCCGGAATTTCGACACCACTAGATTGAAGTATTTTAATACATTCTAACAAAAAACTCAAAGGCTCATCTGATAAAGCACCATACATATCAACAATGCCAACTTCAATAGTACATTCAATAAGAAGATTAAAAACATCATAGATATCTTCTGATAAAATAGCCTTTATACTATCAGGAAGCGGATCTCCCCTTCCCGGTATTTCTAAACTACACCCCTCATTTTCCCACTTTACCAAGTTTTCTTTAATTAAGATTGAAAGAAGATGTTCTATCAGTTCTTTAACTCCCTGATGAAATATTTGCTTTTTGGCACAAAAACTAGCCAAACATAATGCTGCATATGCTTGTTTTTTTCGAATAGACATATGCCGTAATAAATTTATCATTTAA
>CAZUGK010000324.1:0-2433 GCA_964619815.1 uncultured Clostridiaceae bacterium
TCCTTTAAACCCAAATGGAGCTAATAAAGGCTCACGTTCGAAATCACTTTTTGTTTTATTTATTTTAATCATTTATAATGCCTTTCCTACTTGTTTCATACTTCATCCCACTTTTTTATGTACCGATTTTAACCGGTTTGCCGGATTTCGAAGATTCGTACACCGCCATGATTATTTCAACGGTCTTTTTCCCTTCATATTCATCGACAAGCGGTTTTCTGTCATATCTTATTGCATCGACCATATCACAGATCTGTTTTACATGACCTTCGATGCTGATAGCTTTCGGATCCATAAAGGAACTGTTGGCCGTGCCGTTTAAATTACTTAAATCCATGAGTTTCTGTCCTTCTATAACCCAGTTCACAATATTGTCCTCTTCAAGTGCGATAGTACCTTTGTCACCACATATCTCCAACCTTCTTGGTGAGCCCGGATAAATAGATGTTGTAGCCTGTATTACGCCTAAAGCTCCGTTTTCAAACTCAAGCAATGCTGCCGCAGTATCTTCCACCTCAATTTTTCTGCTAAGGGTTCTGGTGTAAGCAAACACAGACCTGACTGGTCCCATAATGTACTGAAGCAAATCCACCCCATGTATTCCCTGGTTGAGTAATGCTCCTCCCCCATCCATTTTCCATGTTCCCCGCCACCCGCCATTGTCATAGTATTCCTGTGAGCGGTAGTACTTCATATATATATCACCGCTGATCAGCCTTCCCATCATGCCACTCTCAACAGTATCCTTGAGCTTGCAGACTGCATCGGTAAATCGCAATTGGGATATGACCGCCAGCTTTATCCCATTGACTTTACAAGCACGAACCACATCTTCCGCTTCATTAAGGGTAATGGCCATAGGTTTTTCAACTATAACATGCTTTCCTGCATTCGCAGCCTTTATTGCCAAAGGGGCATGAAGACCACTGGGGGTGCATATACATACTACTTCAACTTCATCACTTTCCAGAAGAGCTTCAATTGTTGAAAATGCTTTTGTATTATACTTCTCTGCAAAAGCAGCAACTGCTTTTGCGTTTATATCAGTTATTCCTACAAGCCGGGCACCTTGTATTTTAAAAATAGCTTCTGCATGCCACCCCGATATCATTCCGCATCCGACAATACCGAAGCCTATGTCTTTGTTATTCAAACTAACCCCTCCTAGTATTATTTCCCCAGATACTCTTTTACCACATTCCGAAAAACAGCATCTGCAATCTGCAAATATCCCTCATTCGCCGGATGTACTCCATTAGTACCTATAATTTCTGTCTTTTTGCTTCGGGTATTTACCTGCTTCTCTGCTGAGGGCATATTATATTCGCTGTCAAACTGCCCTGATATCTGGATGAACTCCAGGAAATTCCGATAATGTTCTTCTTTCGCCCATGCTTGATAAGCTTCATTTAATCTAAACACCCAACGAGTAAGGGCATAGTCGTCACAATACGGTAAAACTGCGCCATAATTCGCACCTGTTCCGCCATTTACAGACGGCACCTGAAGTCCCATAATCTTCACTTTCGCATTTGGATATTGTTCATGCAGCCTGTCTACAAACTGTTTTCCTTTGGAAACGACAGTTGCAGTATCATGGATATTATCTTGATTTAATCCATTCCATGTAAGCATAATATAAACTGCATCAATTCTATTAAAAGCATTTTCATGACAATAATTCACAAAATCCACCTGCCCGGCAGACTCATTCCAGAATGGATTGTTTTTTGCATAGAAACTCTCCTCAATAACAATTGATTCTGTATTCTGTGCATTCTGATAATGAATAAGTCTTCCGCATTCAGGCTTGTTATTTAGATTTTGCTGATAACGATTGAACTTCAAAGCATCTTTTTCTATGGTTTCCAATTGCCATAAGCTGTTATTTTCATCACGCCAAACAGAATGCTGGTCACACTCGGTTTTATCATGGTTACACTTAACCCATACTGCGGAAGTAACGGTCTGTCCGCGTGTGATATAATTATCCCACGACCAACCGCCATACCCCTCAAAGCAAACGCTCTCTTTTTCACATGTGCCAATAAACCTAAAATTGGAAAGCCCCAGTCCTTTGGGTTCACCATTTTTGGAGGTTAACCTGCGGTGAACCTCGCCCACCCAAACTCCGTTTGCGGTTAAAGAATCCCCAACACACAAAATATTGATTTCCTTCTCAGATGATGTTCCTGCCTGACAAACATTTAATACTGTAGACGCCTCTCCTAATAGTGTCTTGTCGTTTGAATATACGGCAATGGTAAGTTGGTGTCTCCCAGTTTCATCCGGAGTATATTCAAAGTATCTTGGAAAGTTACATCCTTTTTCGCATGTTGCCAGAATATCATAACAATATGGGTTGGAGGCTTCTACTACTCCACGGTAGAACAATTGAAAAGTATCTCCCACTACCAAATCATACTGGTCAGG
>CAZUGK010000325.1:0-1927 GCA_964619815.1 uncultured Clostridiaceae bacterium
ATCTACACCGCCTTCCTCCAACCCTTCAATAAATCCCCTTTTAATTAATTCTCTCTTAACCTTGTTTCTGCTCCGGTGCAAAACGGACCTGATTGTTCCTTCTGAAACATTCAAGATAGACGAAATTTCCTTTATTCTGATTTTTTTATAATAATATAGAACAATTATAGCATAAGAAGATTCATCTAAATTTCTTATAATTTGTCGTATCTCTCTGATAATTTCCTCACTCTCGACTATATTCAGCGGATCATTTTGCATATCCTCAAAGTCAATGACATTATAAGTCACTCTTTTTACCATTGCCTTGAGCATGTTAAATACGGTGTTTCTTGCTATAGCCTGAGCTGTTCCCGATAAAATAGACACTCTAAACTGCCTAATACTCTAAATTTCACAGTATCTTATGAAATTATCTATCCCAGCAGCATTATGCTGCCTCAGCTGATTCTTTCAGCCTGAATTGGTGCTTGAATTCCAAAGGCGTCAAGTATCCCAGGCTAGAGTGCCGCCGCTGCCGGTTGTAAAACACCTCTATGTAATCAAATATGGCTTCTTTAGCCTCTTCCCGTGTTTTGAAACGACGCAGGTGGATAAGCTCATTTTTCAAGGTGCTGAAAAAGCTCTCCGCACAAGCATTGTCATAACAGTTACCTTTGCGGCTCATGCTGGGGATAAAGCCGTTTTCTCTAAGCAAATCTTGATAGGCGTAACTAGCGTACTGAACACCACGATCTGAATGATGGATTAGTCCTTTTGAAGGGTGTTCCCGGCCAATCGCTTGCTTCAAGGCCTGAATAACAAGTTCCTTAGTCATGGTACGGTTCATGGCAATTCCCACAACGTCTTTGCTGCAAAGGTCAACAACACTTGCCAGGTAAAGCCAGCCTTCGCCAGTCGGTATATAACTGATATCACTTATCCACACGGTGTTGGGTGCTGAGGTCTGAAAGTCTTGGTTTAGAAGGTTTTCTACTACTGGGAAACTGTGCTTAGAATTTGTAGTAGCTTTAAACTTCCTTGGACGTACAGAATGAATACCATTAGCCTTCATTAGGCGGTATACTCGATTCTTGCCGCACGTAAACTGCTCTTTGACATCAGCATGTACCCGGCGAACACCATAAAGGCCACGGCTCCGGATATAGCTCTCGCGTATTGCCTTGAGAATTTTTTCATCAACTAGCTGATGATGGCTGATGGGTCGCTTCTTCCAGGCATAATAACCGCTTCTTGATACTTGCAATACCAGGCACATCTTTTCCACCCGAAATTTGAAGCGATGTTGGTCAATGAATTGATACCTTATTTCCGGTGGTTTGCAAAGATGGCCGCCGCCTTTTTTAGGATGGCGTTCTCCTCCCGCAAATCCTGGTTTTCCCGTTTCAAACGGCGAAGCTCCTCTTCATCCGGTTTCAGGCGGCCGCTACCACGAAAGGAATTCTCTTTGTCGGCTGTAAACTCTTTGACCCAGCGTTGAAGGGTATCATAACTAATGCCAAGATCTGCTGCAACACTTGTTATTGCCCGCCCTTTTTCGGTAACCATCTTAACAGCACTAATTTTGAAGTCTTTATCATACCGTTTTCCTGTTGTTGCCATAATGGGCACCTCCTGCTGAGTTAATTCTATCTCAGTTCTATGTGTCCATCAAACCGGATACAGGGCATAGTTTACCTGGGCTAGCTTCAAAATGTATTGTATTTCCAGTAGGAAACTGAATCTCATAGGCTCTTTGTCCAGGATGTTGTTTTACAAGTTCCTCCATGTCATTCTGCTTCATATCAGATTCAAGTGCATATAAAGCAGCTTTGATAGCCGCAGGATCTAAATTTAATATCTTGGTCCTAAATTGAGCGGGATCTGCAGCCATTTCTTCAAATGAAATTGCCTTAACGTTTGTCAAATCAATGGTCTTTTTTTGATC
>CAZUGK010000325.1:1937-2425 GCA_964619815.1 uncultured Clostridiaceae bacterium
AACAATTTTGTCATCAACTGTCGCATAGTATTCAGCGTCTGACTGAGAAAGTCCAACAGCTTTCAGTGCTTTCACTTTTTCCGTATGACTTGAACGATGAAATTTCTCATTAGCTGCTTTATGATCAATATCCCCGGGGGTTGATTCATTGTTTGAAGGGTTAGCTATTGCTGGGCTTATAAAAATAGTAACAATAAAAGTAAATGACAGAGCAGTGGCTAATATTCTCCTTATAAAAGATTTATTTAACATCTTTCGAGCAAGCCTCCCTTTTATTCTTAATTATCAAATTAATTTTTGCCTTACAAAAGACGTCGGCTACAACATGGAGCGTTGTTCTGAGCATCTTTGTTAAGTCATAACTTTTGACAATTTGGTTCACTAGTGTTGCATAAAACCCAACTTAAAAAGTCAACACCAAACTGTTTTCCAACGGTTTAAACCCCTAATTTTAGAGTCTACTCCCCTTATTCTCTTGTTTACATAGA
>CAZUGK010000326.1:0-2414 GCA_964619815.1 uncultured Clostridiaceae bacterium
TCAAATTTAAGGTTATGTCCTATTACCAAGTTTTTCTCTAATAGTGGTTTTACATTATCCAAGCTTTCAGGGTCTTTCAAAATTATTGTTTTCCCGGAAGGTAAGAGAATCTGTATAGTAACTATCCTGCTGCTGAAGACATCAAGCCCGGACCCTTCAGAATTGTCAGTCTCAATATCAAGGTATAAGAGGGATATTAAAATCCCTCCTGCTTCATCATTTCAGCGAGTTCTGCATCACCACTAACAACTGTTATAGTGTTTGCAGTAGTTCCCACTATTTCTTCAGACACATTTGCAGTTTTAACCCCGTCAGAAGGAGATTGGGGATTATCTTCTAGGTTTTTAATAGCATCAGGATTTCTTTCATTTTCATCTTCAAGTTTTAGGTACTCAACAAATTTAGCGAACGGGATCTTTATAACTGGTTCTTTGAGCCCTTTGACACTTATCTGGTTTTTTGTAAGCATTACTGTTGTGCTTGTACCTTTTTCTTTGTCCTTTTTTGATTGTATCTTAGGGATAAGAATCTCTAGTGCCTTCCATTCCTCTGTTGCAGCTTCATAAGTATTAGGGCCTATTTCAGTATTCAAGTATTTTTTTAGTTTATCTGGAATAAAACAAACACAATTATCCCGTATCCAACCGTATCGTTCATGGTTAATTGGGTATTCTTCGCTTTCCCTGAAGTAGACTTCGTTAGCGCTAAACCAAGAATAAGCAGCACTAAGTGCTTTAATATGGTCTGGTACAAAACTATTGGATATAACGTTCTCATTAAAGTAATACTCACATACAGCATAGGGATTTTTAGCTTCAATACCGATGTTTTTAAAAACCTTTTCTAACAGATATCCGGCTACTGCAATAACTGCATAATATCCCTTTGCCCTATCACTGGTTATGTCTTCAGTTTCGGCTTCTGGAAAAGCTTTAAAAAAGCTTTGATATAGAGATGCAAGGCTATCTTTTTCTTTAAAGAGTTCCTGCAGGAAAAGTATACCTATATGTCCGTAGTTTGTTTTTATAGTTGTTTGGATATAGTTTACTAATTCTGGCTTGAGTTTTTTGTTAACTCCTTCTCGTAGAGGTACAACTCTTACTTGCTGTCCTGTAAGTGCACTTTCCGGCAGGATAGGTTTTTCTCCTGTTGTAAGTAGCACAGTAGACCAAGTTGAAGGCATGACAAGCCCTCCTTCTGAATTGCCCTTGCTTCTACCTACTCCATTAGCAACAGTATAAACTAAGTCTTTAATACTGTCAGAAATTGAAGTTTCGTCTACAAATATAGGTAAATCTGTACAGAACTCAACTGTTTTAGTAATACCTATAGCGGTAGAAGCTGCATTTATTTGAAGCCGTTCAGGATCACCCCATATAGAAGCAGCTAGCCAGCCTGTAGTAGTTTTTAAGTTGCCGGATTTAACCTGCTGTGTTTCCACAAAAGAAGGCATGTTAAGAAGCTTTAAAAGAGATGGAACACAGGCAGAATACAATTTAAATCTGACTGAATTGAAATTTAATAGTTCTTTTGCTGCTTCAGTCCAGCTATTTAAATCCCCTTTTTGTATGTAAAGCTCTGCTGTAGGGTTATCACGCTGTAGTACTGTTACTACCCCATTAGCTGAAATTGCCTTATCTCCAACAACGAATAAAGAAGAATCTTTTTTCCATATGAATTAGAGTTTTGAAGAATTCTGTAAGATCGCCTGCATTGGATTCAGTAAATAAAAGACCTTCTTTCTGCAGTTGCAGAACTCCTTTTCTCTGTAACAGTTCAGTGGAACTTTTCCAGATTTCTTTTTCTATGTCCTCCGGGTCCCTTAATAACAGTTTATACAGCAGCTCCTCATTGTCAAGATTACGCCCTACAGCTATTATAGTACAAGGAGTTGAACAGATTTCCTGATAAGTTTCAATTGCACTATCATCTGTGCTTTTTGTCTGTTTGATCTTGTATATGCCTGTATCTGTCACTCGGTATGGATATTCGTAAGTTAAGAGCTTATTCCCGATATAAGGTCCACCCATATACACGTTTTTACGCGCAAGAAGGCAATTGTTTATCGTAATTTCACCATAAGTTCCTTCACCATGGATTTCATCCCACTTGGGTCTTATAAGTGCAGATTTCCTGAATAACCTGTCAACCTGCTCAGGTTCCTGTGTGTAATAAACAAACATTCGGCACAGGTTCCAATCTGCTTTACTATGATCATTATCAAACTTTGACAAGTTCCCGTTATAGAATAAGTTCTTAAATTGTTCTGAGTAATTCCCGCTTTCCAAAAGCTGTAGAATCACTCCATCTGAGAGATTTATTCGAGTTTTTGGAAGAATACTGTCATCAACTACGGTAGTTTGAAAAGGAAAATATTTCTCGTATAGAGCATTTATTGGCTCCTGTGCCTCATT
>CAZUGK010000327.1:0-2390 GCA_964619815.1 uncultured Clostridiaceae bacterium
TTATTTTATGTTTTATTCAGAGGTGAAGAACTATGAGTTACATTATAATTCAGGATATTATTTTTGTTTTATTGCTGATTGGTCTTTCAATTCCTCTCGGAAGTTATATCTACAAAGTTATGTCAGGACAAAAAGTATTTTTATCCCGGGTGCTTTCTCCTATAGAAAGAGGAATTTATAAAGTTATGGGAGTACAGAGTGAGGATGAGATGACTCCAAAAAAATATACTTTTGCTGTTATTGCATTCAGTGCTTTTGGACTAATCTTTGTTTTTGCTGTTCAGATGCTTCAACAATTTCTACCGTTTAATCCTGAAGGATTGGGGGCAACAAGCTGGCATCTTGCTTTTAATACGGCAGCAAGCTTTGTATCAAATACAAACTGGCAGGCTTACTCGGGTGAATCTACCTTATCCTACTTAACGCAAAGCATAGGACTAACTGTACAGAATTTTGTATCGGCAGCTACCGGTATTGCAGTCATGTTTGCGCTGATTAGAGGCTTTGTTGTAAAAAAGCAGAATACTATCGGGAGCTTTTGGAAAGACCTGACGAGGTCAACTCTTTATGTATTAATCCCTTTGTCGCTTATTTTAGCCTTAATTCTTGTATCACAGGGTGTAGTTCAAACACTTAGTCCTTATAAAGAAATTACTGCATTGGAAAGCGGTGCAGCTCAAACGGTACCACTAGGTCCAGCTGCAAGCCAGATTGCTATAAAGCAGCTTGGGACAAATGGCGGAGGCTTCTTCGGAATGAATTCCGCTTATCCGCTGGAAAATCCGACACCTCTATCTAATTTGTTGCAGATGCTGTCTATACTGCTGATACCTGCTGCACTCTGTGTATCATTTGGAAGAGCGGTGAAGGATAATAAGCAGGGCAGATCAATATATACGGCGATGCTTATTTTGTTTGTGTTGTCTATTGCTGCGGTAACAGTCAGCGAACAATACACCGCTCCTGCCTTTGAAGGAATGATTGCTTCGGGTAGTATGGAAGGCAAGGAGGTTATTCATGGTGTAGGGACGTCATCCTTATGGAGCGTAGTGACTACTGCAGCTTCCAATGGCTCTGTGAACTCCATGCATGACAGCTTCACACCGTTGGGTGGAATGATCCCCATGTTTTTAATGCAGCTTGGAGAAATCGTATTTGGTGGTGTTGGAAGTGGATTATATGGTATGTTGGCTTTTGTTATTCTTACGGTGTTTATTGCAGGACTTATGGTAGGACGTACACCGGAATACCTTGGAAAGAAAATAGACCCGTTTGATATGAAGATGGTCTGCCTGATAGTACTCGTTCCCCCTCTTATGACATTATTCGGAACCGCTGCCGCCGTTTTGGTTCCAGATGCAGGCTCATGGCTGACCAATTCAGGAGCACATGGCTTCTCAGAAGTACTCTATGCCTTTACTTCTATGGGAAACAATAATGGAAGTGCCTTTGCGGGATATGTTGCCAATACGATTTTTACGAATTTCACAGGCGGAATTATCATGCTGATCTCCCGTTTTGTACCTATGGTTGCTGCAATTTATCTGGGAGGTAATCTGGCAAAGAAAAAGAGTGTTGCTGCAAGTGAAGGAACACTTTCTACAAGTAATGGAATGTTTGTAGGGTTATTAATAGGTGTAATTATTTTAGTGGCTGCACTCAGCTTTTTACCTGCGTTGGCACTGGGACCGATAGCTGATTACTTTACTACTGTTAAATGAGGTGGAAGTTATGAAAGATAATGATTCGAATAAAAATATATTCAGAGATGCCATCAGGCAGGCATTTTTGAAGCTATCACCCGTTATTCAGGTCAAAAACCCTGTCATGCTGGTGGTTTATATCGGGGCAATTCTTACAACTGCCCTGTATTTACTGGCTTTTGCCGGAATAAAGGATGAAGGTGCAGGCTATACGCTTGCCATAGCACTTATCCTTTGGGCCACGGTGCTATTCGCAAACTTTGCCGAAGCGATTGCAGAGGGAAGAGGGCGTGCACAGGCAAACAGTCTCAGAAGCGCACGAAAGGATGTTAAAGCTAAGAGATTAAAGACAGCTGCAAATGTTGAAGATTATACAGAAGTACTATCAAATACACTGAAGAAAGGTGATATTGTCTATGTAAAAGCCGGTGAACAGATCCCTATGGACGGTGAAGTAATAGATGGAGCTGCATCAGTTGATGAGAGTGCAATAACGGGGGAATCTGCTCCGGTAATTCGTGAATCGGGAGGAGACAGGAGTGCAGTAACAGGCGGAACTACATTAGTATCGGACTGGCTCATAATTCGGGTAACTGCCGAAGCAGGTCAAAGCTTTCTTGATAAAATGATTTCGATGGTAGAGGGAGCATCAAGAAAAAAGACGCCTAATGAAATAGCCCTTCAGAT
>CAZUGK010000328.1:0-2380 GCA_964619815.1 uncultured Clostridiaceae bacterium
TAAATTGGAGACTTTAATGGCTAAAGTACCTTCCAGATTTCAGAAAAATGAAGATGTGGTTCGCATTAACAACTTAGTAAATACAGCAAAGAAAACAGCCGTTGGACAAACATTTGTAGATTTTACCATGAATACTCCGGAAGGAAAGCCTATCAAACTTTCAGATTATGCTGGAAAAGGTAAATATGTGCTTGTTGATTTTTGGGCTAGCTGGTGTGGACCTTGCCGTCAAGAAATGCCAAACCTTGTAAAAGCATATGCACAGTACAAAAGCAAAGGGTTTGAGATTGTTGGTGTATCTCTCGATAAAGATGCAAAATCATGGACTGGGGGAATTAATAAATTAAATATAACCTGGCCTCAGATGTCTGATTTAAAATACTGGGATTGCCAAGGAGCTAAGCTTTATGCAATACGTAGTATTCCTCATACAGTTCTCATAGATAAAAGCGGTAAAATTATTGCAAGAGGACTTCATGGTGAAGAGTTGCAAGCTAAACTGGCTGAATTGCTTAAATAAGAGCATCTCAAAACAAAATAAAAATAACAAGGGCGCTAAAATATTTTAGCGCCCTTGTTATTTTTATTTTATATAAGTTATAATCCTAAATTAAACCAACGAACATAGCAGAAGTCCTGACGATGAGGAAGCTCCACGTTCTTAGGGAATAATCTGAAAGCCACCTTAAAGCTACCGGCATTCGATAAGCTATACTTTGTATTAAATGTATATAGATTATTTTCTTTCTTAACTAAATGAAACTCTTCAGAAGAGTAAACATTTTGTTTGCCTTCTTTATCCGTTACAATTGTTACGATTTCAACTCCAATAGCATTATCAAGTCCTTTTTCATCGATTACGACTTCAACATCATATTCTTTTCCGCTCTCAATGTCTAGTTTGCCCGATTCTCCGTTAACAGCTATAGACTTAACTTCTATTGAATCCCATTTCTCTACAACACCTTCTTTCCATGCAGCAAGTTCTTTTGCTTTTGTGTTATTGTCAGCAGACAATGCATGGAAACGTTTAGCCATCTTATTATAGAACTTAATATAATAATCATCAAGTTGTCTTTTCATTGTATAATGAGGAGCAATCTGAGCAATAGAATTCTTAATGAATTTAACCCATTTTTCAGAATATCCATCATCATTCTTATCATAATACAATGGGATGATTTCATTTTCAAGCATAGCGTAAATCGTTGCAGCATCTAACTGATCCTGATGGTCCTGATTTTGATAAGTTACCTTTTCAGTCAAAGCCCAGCCAGCATTTTCACGATATCCTTCAAGCCACCATCCATCAAGTACAGAGAAGTTAAGAACTCCATTCATTAAAGCTTTTTCACCTGATGTACCAGAAGCTTCCAAAGGACGTGTCGGAGTATTCAACCAGATATCTACACCAGAAACCAGACGGCGAGCCAGTGTCATATCATAATTTTCAAGGAAGATTATCTTACCAAGGAATTCCGGGCGACGAGAAATCTCGATGATTCTTTTAATCAGACCTTGTCCTGCTCCATCATACGGGTGTGCTTTACCTGTGAAGATAAACTGAACCGGATAATTAGGGTTGTTTACAATCTTAGAAAGACGATCTAAGTCTGTAAACAACAAATGTGCACGCTTATATGTTGCAAAACGGCGACCAAATCCTATAAGAAGAGCATTTGGATTGATTTTATTAAGCAAAGAAACAATACGCGAAGGATCTCCCTGATTATTCAACCATGTATCGCGGAATTGCTTACGGATGTAATCAACCAGCTTATTTTTTAATGTTACACGAGTATTCCATATCTCCTGATCTGGAACATCATAAATACCTTCCCAGATTTCCTGATTAGAAAGATCATTCATGAAATTAGCATCAAAATACTTTCCATAGAGTTTTTTCCATTCGGTAGCAGCCCATGTAGAAAAATGCACTCCATTAGTTACATATCCCACATGACTCTCTTCAGGGAAATATCCTTTCCATATTGAAGCAAACATTTCCTGAGAAACTTTTCCGTGAAGCCAGCTTACACCGTTCACTTCCTGTGAAGTGTTACATGCAAAAACAGACATACAGAAACGTTCACCAGCATCACCCGGATTATTTCGTCCAAGATCCATAAGGTCTTCCCAGGAAATTCCCATTCTTTTAGGATATCCTCCCATATATTTACCAAACAGGCCTTCATCAAAGTAATCATGTCCGGCTGGTACCGGAGTATGTACAGTATACAGAGAAGAAGCACGAACTAATTCAATGGATTCGTTGAAAGTTAATCCAGTTTCCACATAATCACAAATACGCTGTACATTTATTAAAGCTGCATGTCCTTCATTACAGTGATAAATATCTTTTTTAACGTCTAATGCTTTT
>CAZUGK010000329.1:0-2352 GCA_964619815.1 uncultured Clostridiaceae bacterium
AAGGTCTTTGAAGGTTTCGGGCTTGACCGTAGCCTCTATTATCCTGTGCTTGATTATCTGAAGTATAAGGTTATCTGGACAGGGCTGAGTGAAGAGGATGCAAGGGTGAAAAAAGGAAAATGAACCTTATCTGAAAAAATTGCTTTTTATGTTATGAATCTCCAAGCCAAAAAATCAAGAGGAAGGTTTGATTTTTTTCAAAAAGCTTAATAATAGTAACTTAATTATAATCTTTTTATGGCAGGCTTTGTAAGATATAATCCTTTCACTGGAAGAAATATTATAAAGAATCCAGATGAGTTTTTTGGTAGACAATCTGAACTTACGACGATTTTTACAAGGCTTCAAGGACTCCAAAGTACTTCCGTTTATGGAGAAGGAAAAATCGGAAAATCTTCTTTACTTTACTATGTTTTTCATATGATTCCTTCTGAATTAGGAAGTAATTATAAAGGTGTGTATATTGATATACAAGATGCTAAATTTCATACTGTTAATGGTTTTCTAAAAAATGTTTTGGTGGAAATGGGATGTAGCCATGAAGTCATTCAAGAGAGTAAAACTTATAGTGAAAATTTAACCGGATTTTCAGAATCAATTAAAGAACTACAGGTAAAAGTTAAGCCAATTCTTATAATTGACGAGTTTGAACATCTATTCGAAAATCCTGAAGAATTCAACATATTTTTTTGGAATACTTTACGAACTCTTGGATATCATTCACATGTAGCCTACGTTATTGCCTCTTTGCACTCACTACCAGAATTATGTGAAAAAAGTAAGCTTGGGTCAACGTTTTATACAATTTTTGGCGAATTGACACTTGGAAATTTTACTCCCAATGATGTCACAGATTTTTTATCTGCAAAAAGAAATGGCGTCATTTTCAATACAGAAGAACTAAAACTGATTAAAGAAACATCAGGAAACAATCCTCTAAATTTGAGAATAGCCTGTTATCATATTTTTGAAAATAGAGGACAAAAATGGGACAAAACGAAACTTAAAGAAAAAATTGAGCGTGAAATCAAATTTTATGATGTAGAAACTACAAGGAGAAAGAGAGATCGCAGAGAATTTGGGAAAGACGCCACGGATCATGTTTTTAAAATTATTGAAAAACAAACAGACAAATGAAAATATTTCAGCTTAAATGAGGAAAAATGTTCAACGACATAAAAACCTCCTTATTTCAGATATATCAGTGCATATTTAAACCCATTACATTCACTGAGTACGAGAACAGGCTAGACAATAAAAGCAAACGAAAGCTACTTTTAAAATTATCTTTATACTCATACGTTATTTCATTTTTCGTTTTTTTTACTTTTGTATATATAAACTTTTATTTTTCCAAAGGTTTTTTTGACTGGATAGACTTTTTAGTTACTGCTTTCTTTATTGCTTTCTTCATTGCTTTCGTCACTGCTTTCGGCATTGCTTTCGGCATTGCTTTCGGCATTGCTGTCGGTATTGCTTTCTTTATTGCTTTCTTCATTGCTTTCTTCATTGCTGTCGGCATTGCTTTCTTCATTACTGGAGGCATTGCTTTCTTCATCGCTGTCGGCATTGTTTTCGGCATTGCTTTCGGCATTGCTTTCGGCATTGATGAAGGCATTGATGAAGGTATTGCTGGAAGCATTACTGGAGGCATTGCTGTCGGCATTGCTTTCGGCATTGTTGGAAGCAATGCTTTCGGCATTGTTGGAGGCATTGCTTTCGGCATTGTTGGAGGCATTGCTTTCGGCATTGCTGTTGTCATTGCTGGAGGCATCGCTTTCGGCATTGCTTTCGGCATTGCTTTCGGCATTGCTTTCGGCATTGTTGGAGGCATTGCTGGAGGCATTGCATCAAGTATTAGTTTCCTTGTGTTTTATTCTAGAGTATTCTATGTGTTTCCACACTTGATTCAATACTTCCGTGCTAAGTATTCTAATGAAAATCCTATTAGGTTGTTCAAAAAATCACCTATATATTGGGACGAAGTAATCACTTATCCTCTCCCATTTTTGACAGATTTCTTATTATTGTTAACTGAGAAAAACATAGAAAAAGGACTGGCAGAAATCGAATTTATTTCTGCGAAACGACCTATACAAAGGAAAGCAGCTTTCAAAGCTCTTCTAGAGATAACAATCAAGGATCTAAGTAAGTTAAAATCAATAAAAGAGATATCTAGTGCTTCAAAAAATCTTTCATTCCTTTCCTCTTTTGAAAGCTTTTTACCGAAGGAATTAAATAAAGCTTTAAGAGGTGTAGATGACTTATCTATCGACGCAAGGAATTACCTTAATTCTTCGAGTGATTTTAATAGGCTTAAAAATTTAAATAACCTTGAAAGTGATATTCTTG
>CAZUGK010000330.1:0-2345 GCA_964619815.1 uncultured Clostridiaceae bacterium
ACCGCAAACACCTGCATTTACATTAACCTCTACCACTTTCATCGCCTCCTGAATCAATAACTCTCTAATGAAATTATCTTATCAGAATGCCGGTGAGATGTATTATACTTTCTAGTTATTTTTAGTAAAAATTTTGGTGAAAAAAAATTGGGCTACGCCCATTCCAACTCCCCCTGCCAAACATGAGGGGGTAAGAGATTTAGAACAACCAATCTCCCTCAAGTTCTTTTTCCTCAAATTTTTTGTATATGATTTCTCCTGTTTGTGGTATCTCTTCTACTTCTCTTGTAGTATATATCCGTTAGCCCCATTCTACCTCTGCACTTTGTACATTCAAATGGAAACACCCCTCTAATTTTCTTTGCCTATACCATTCGGTTAATCGCTACCATATATGCCCCCATAAGCATGGTGGTATCCTTCTGCCCTGCCAGATCCCATACTTCTCCAGTGCTCGGTTTACTTCTTCTTCATCCCACATTAGGGACTGAATATTCTGTACCCATTCAAAATAGGAGACTATCACCCCGCCAGCATTGGCAAGGATATCTGGAACTACCTTCTTTCCAGCCTTCTCCAATATCACATCTGCTTCAATTGAGGTAGTGCCATTTGCACCTTCCACTATAACACTTGCCTTAATGTTGGGAGCAATTTCAGCAGTTATTTGGTTTTCCAATGCTGCAGGTACTAGAACATCGCATTCACAGGTTTAAAAGCTCTTCATCGGAGATGTGTAAAACTCCTATTGCTTCAAAATCCTTTAAGTATCTGCCATTATTTTGAGCGGTAAATTGAAGTATTTCATCAATATTTAAGCCAGCCTTACAGTATACACCTCCGGATACATCACTTACCGCTACAATCCTACCGCCTTCATTATGTAAAAGCCTCGCAGCAACTCAATCAACATTTTCCAGTCCCTGGACAGCTACCTTTGTTTCAATCATTGATATTCCCTTACGGTGCAATATCTCCCTGGTTACAAACATGACGCCACGCCCGGTAGCTTCCTTTCTTTCCAACGAACCGCCAACCTCAATTGGCTTGCCTGTTACAACACCTGGTACAGTATAGCCTTGAACATACTGTAAGTATCCATTATCCATCCCATTATCTCCGCATTGGTTCCCACATCAGGAGCAGGTATATCTCTTTCAGATCATATTATTGGGAGTATCATAGCCGTATATCTCCGAGTTAGGTTTTTTAGCTCGCGTTTTGACAATAGCGAAGGATTTACCTTGACAGCACCTTTACCACCGCCATATGGAATATTAACAACAGCGCACTTAAAGCTCATCCGTGCTACTAATGCTTTTACTTTGTCTATATTCACATCTTGATGATAGCGTATTCCACCTTTACACGGTCCTCTTGAACTTGAATGTTGAACCCTGTACCCTTCAAACACTCTGGTACAGCCATCATCCATCTCAATAGGAACAGAAACCTTCAGTTCCCTCTCCGGATATTTCAAGGATATATAGTCTTTTTCTTCCAACCCAAGCATACCCGCTGCTTTATCAACGACCTCAAGCATATCTTCATATGGATTATAAGCTTTATTCTCCGTGTTCTCTTCACGATAAGTGTTTATTTCAGTCTTTAGTAACCTCTTATCCTCAACTTTCTTGATGCTTAACAGTTTCATTTGTGGATGCATATTGCAATAGAAAATAAATGACTCCATTCTATCCTTTTCCAAATATATCAAATCCTTCTGCTTTATTTTTAACTATATAATGCTCAATGCTTCATTAACTGAAAAAAAACTTCATGGAACCAATTTCTGGGCATTTTCGAAATATATCCTATTCAGAACTTCATCCGATAATTCAAGGCTATTGAGAAAATTCTGATGCTCATTCCCGAATAAATCTCTACCGTATAAAATTCGATCCTGGTATTCGGTAAGAAAATATATTGCATATTCCCTATCACGCTTTAAAGCATTAAGACCGGAGCCAGCTGACATATCACAATAGAGATTGGGATATCTGTTCAATAATTCGATCAGCTTCCCGCCCGGCCTAATTCTGCCCTGAGGATATGAAGCTTCCTTATATTGATCATCTCCGGATATGTGAGCCCAAAAACCAGGGGCATGGCCTATAAAGATTGTTTCGGGGCACAAATCTATTGCCCTGCTAAATGCTTCTATTCCTCCGCCGTACCAGAAATTCGAACGTGGATATGCAGTCCCTATGTCCAATCCGTAATCAATATGCACAAGTACAGGTAATCCATTTTCACCGCAATATCTGAACATTTGAATTGCATCAGGGTTGTCAAGCATCATACGTACCTTCAGCTCACCGCAGATTCTAACGTCATATATTTCA
>CAZUGK010000331.1:0-2340 GCA_964619815.1 uncultured Clostridiaceae bacterium
AAGAATACAGGCATATATACAGAGGTCTTTTCAAAACAAGATATAATAAATTTATATTACTACCAGACTGATAAAACCAATACGAGGATTTTTTATTATTTTGTTTGATTTTTTTGCAATTTAAATCTGCTCCGTTTATACAAATTCTTTCCGCCTTTTGGATCAGATCAGAGTTTTATAACAGTGTTTCTTCGACATTTTTCATCATTTTAAAAAAAATCAAACAAAACCTAAAAATTATCGTATACCTTTTTTCGTTCCAAGCTGCTAAAATGAAAATGCACGGTTCGAACTGATGTAAATATATAATTATGAAAGGAAGCATGTACAACTTAATTGTCCATGAACATGTCGAATAATGTAATTAACTTATACTCATGTATATAATTAGACGTGAAATACCTTCATACTTATATTCTGCCTTAGAATACTCAAGATTTACTTCTTAAAATTTCGCTTAAAAAACAAAAAATTTTTATGCTTCATCTATCTATATTTGAAGCTTGTATAAGTTGTTCAGAATAAAGTCTCCTGAGAGGGAGCGGAAAATGCCATGTGAACCTATTAAATAATTAGCAGGAGGAAAATGTATGTTTGTTAAAAAGTTTAAACTTTTTTGCCTTGTTTTCATTGCAGTTATGGTAACCGGTATGGTAGCAACAGTTCAGGCAACTCCAATTTCAGGCTCCACAGCCAGAGCTATGGTTGCATGTACTGTCCCAGACATGTGGAACTTCCCAATATCAGCAATACAAGACCTTGCTGATGCAGGTGTAGATCTCGTTGAACTCAATTTATCAATGACAGAAGACAATGTTGGTGTAATGCCCAGCAGGGGTGTTTATGATTTTACAGGCTTTGATACCCTTTTGGAGAGATTTGGCTCCAGAGGCATGAAGGCTATAATAAATATTACCCCCCATTTCAACATCTATGAATTTCCTGAATACTACTCACCCTATATAGATCAGAACGGTAAGCAGCTTCCTATTTACACTGAATACCAAAGACCAAACATTTATATAGATGCTTTCAACAATGGCTTTGCAGATTACATACAAGCTGCTGTTACCCATTACACTAACAACAGCAATGTCTATGGCTTTTACGTAAGCGGACCTTCATACTTTGGTGAAGTTGAAATGCTTGTGACAGATTATTCAAAGCCTCAATTCTTCTGCTACGACAATTATGCGAAGGAAAAGTTCAGGGACTACCTAAAAAGTGTTTATCCATCTTTATCCGCTTTAAATACAGCCTGGGAAACAGCTTATGCCAATTGGTCAGATGTTCAACCTCCTCTCCCGGATACAACGCTTAGTGAATCTCAGATCGATTTAAGGCAAAGCTGGTCTGATTTTATGATATGGAGGCACAAGTACCTTTACGATCTTGAAGCATTATGGCTTGGAAGGGCAAAAGCCAATACCTCAAAGCCTATAGGAATACTTATTGGAGGTCCAAAAACAGGAAGCTCCAAACAGGCAGGCTTTTCACCATCTGTTGGCGATATGATGAAACTTCTCACCAGCGGTGGACATCCTTCAATGTTCGATGACACAAATGTCGAAAATGTCGCAAGCATTAAATACACTGCCACTGCTGCCCAAAAGTATGGTGCAGAACTTCATGCCGAACAGGATGGCGGGTTGCCCGGTGTTACAGTTAATGCAGAAAGGCAGACGCTGGGCAGCTTGCTCATGGGAGGAGCAGACGTCAGGACATATTCCTATATTGCTCACATGTTCAGAGGATATGACTGGGATGTAGCCAATGAAGGAAGTTTAAACAGAAAACCTCACTGGGCTGGAGATTTCTCCAAAACAGAGCACTACTGGAATTTTAAAAATATAGCTAAGACCATGGACACATATAAGTCGTCGGAAAAGCCAAAAAGTGATGTTGCCTTCTTCCACTCCTACTACACTCCATGGTATAGGGGAGAATACGGTAATGCAGATGTTTGTAAGGTATACGAAAGAGATTTGTCTTCATATACCTATAATGCGTTTGCTTCATGGGGTAGATATCTTACAACCCCGGATGTTGTTGACGAGCAAATGATACTTGACGACTTCCTGGCGGATTACAAAGTACTTGTCATTCCAAACATGTTCAGCACAGTAGTCCCTCAGCCGGTTATGGATAAAATAAAGAACTGGGTAAACAACGGAGGTTCATTAGTTACCTTCGGCTCAGGGTCACTGACATACGGAATTGACAACAACAGGACGCTTGTTTCACAGAACCCCAATGACCCTGCATACTGGAATATGGGCTTGAGCGGAGGAACTGCAGCTTCAAGTACCAGCAGCACAACATGGAAGGTTTCCAGCAGCA
>CAZUGK010000332.1:0-2316 GCA_964619815.1 uncultured Clostridiaceae bacterium
AGAGGGGCTTCCTTGCAAGGTGGTATCAACCAGCTTGATTGAAGCGGGCGTTGATGTTGATTTTCCGAAAGTTTATCGTGCCGAAGCCGGATTGGATTCCATAATACAGGCTGCCGGACGATGTAACAGAGAAGCAAAAAATAAACAGGGGCAGGTAATTGTTTTTAAACCGCCGGGCGAGTATCGGAAGCATATGCCTGATATGATAAGAAGGCCAATGGAAATAGCGAATTCCATAGGGAATCAATTTGAAGATATTTCTTCTCCGGAGGCGATTTCATTCTTTTTCGATGAGCTGTATAAGGTGAGTGGAAATGGTCTTGACACAAAGAAGATTGTAGAAAAATTTGAACTTGGATTCGAGAGGGGACTCAGCTTCCCTTTTGCGGAGGTAGCCGCAGAATTCCGCTTGATAGACAATGCAACACGCGCGATTATCATACCGAGAACCGAACGTGCAGAGCAACTTGTCGTAAGATTACAACAGGGGGAAAGAAGCAGAGAATTGCTCAGAGATATTCAACAATACGCAGTTAATGTCTATGATTGCAATTACAATTCTTTATTCGGAGGAGGCAGTATTCTGCCGCTGGATGATGAGCTTGCAGTGCTTGTCGATCATTCCAAGTATGATGATAAGACTGGACTTGATGCCAGCGGAGATGCAGGCATTGGAATCTTTGTATAGCAAATGAAGTCGGTTTTGGTAAACGGCGCTATGCTTTGAGGAGCTGGTTAGCCGCCCTATTTTATAATGAAAGGAGAGATGGTTTTTGGGCTATGGTGTAAAAGTTGAAGTATGGGGAGATTGGGCGCTTTTTTCCAGGCCGGAGATGAAGGTAGAGCGAGTCAGCTATGATGTCATTACCCCATCTGCGGCGAGAGGGCTGATTGAGGCAATTTACTTTAAACCTGCTATTCGGTGGCGCATTGATCGGATTCAGGTATGCAATCCCATCGTATTTACCAATGTGCGCCGCAATGAGGTCAAATCAAAGCTTTCAGCGGGAAATGCAAGGGCCGCAATGGAAGGCAGGGGAACCCTGAATCCCATTTATACTTCCGGCGATATTCAGCAGAGGGCATCCCTATTGCTGAAGGATGTAAGGTACATTATTGAAGCTCATTTTGAGCTGACAGAGATGGCAGGAGAGTCAGATACTGTAGAAAAGCACTATAACATAGCGCTGCGCAGACTCCGAAGAGGACAATGCTTTCATCAGCCGTATTTTGGATGCCGTGAATTTCCTGCAAATTTTCGACTTTGTGAGGGGGATTATGCTCCTCAGAATATTGTTTATGAAAACAGAGATTTGGGATATATGCTGTATGACATGGACTTTTCAAATCCGGATGATATTCAACCGATTTTTTTCAGAGCCAGGATGAATGACGGAGTAATTGATCTGACAGACTGCGAGGTGGTAAGGTGATACTGGGTGCATTGGTTGAATATTATGAAATCCTGGCGGCAGCGGGCGAAATTTCAAAACCTGGTTATTGCATGGCAAAGGTTTCTTACGCATTGAATTTAACTCGAAAAGGGAAACTGACCGGAATACTTCCACTGAAAATTGAGGCAGTAAGAGGTAAGAAAAAAACCGAGATACCTCAATCTCTGGAGGTTCCTGAACAAGGAAAAAGGGCAGTCAATATTCAGGCCAATTTTCTGTGTGACCATTCGGGATATGTGCTGGGAGTGGATAACAAGGGCAAGGCTGATCGCTCAAGGCTTTGCTTTGAAGCCTTCAGAAAATTACACCATGAGGTTCTGGATGGAAACTCATGTGTAGAGGCAAAAGCAATTCTGACTTTTCTGGACACTTGGGAGCCTGGCCGATTTGAGGACTGCGCTGCTATTGGGGATTACCGCGATGAGATCACCGCAGGTGCAAATATTGTATTCAATATCATCGGGGTCGGGTTTGCGCAGGACAGCAGTGACCTGAGAAGTGCATGGGACTGCTACCGAAGAAATCTGGAAGATTCTGTTAAAATGCAGTGCCTTGTAACTGGAAAAATAGAACCCGTAGCACGATTTCATCCTAGCATAAAAGGAGTGCGCGGTGCCCAATCCATGGGTGCTTCTATTGTTTCCTTCAATGCGAGGGCATACGAATCCTATGGCAGAGACGATCAACAAGGGCTCAATTCTCCGGTGAGCGAGTATGCTGCATTTGCTTACACTACGGCACTGAACCATCTGCTCTCTGATGAAAGAAACAGGCAATATTTCGGTGATACGACTGTGGTTTACTGGGCAGAAAGTCCAAAGCGAATTTATCAAGACCTTTTTGCGTATGCAGTAAATCCTGT
>CAZUGK010000333.1:0-1915 GCA_964619815.1 uncultured Clostridiaceae bacterium
TGTGGGTCAAGTTGACAAGAGACTTGGCCCCAATGTTTCGGATCAAATTAGCCAGGTGTCTCGATCCAAACTGATAAGGCTTTGTCCTTCCTGTCATAGACATAGCAGTTATTTTGGGATCACAAGAAATTAGTTGAAATCAATTTGAGTTTCATTGGCTTTCGCCATGACCTTGCGCATCGAATCACCACCAAGTTCAATGCGATAAGCATTATACAGGAGACTGTCCAAGCAATCGTCCGCCAAAGTGGGGGCACCGAACAACGCATCCCATTCTTGAAGCGGAATTCGCGACGCGAGAAGAGTGGAACCCGTATGCAATCTATAGTTAATCATCTCCAAGATGTCACGGCTGTCAGCGGTAATTTCAGCTAGACCCCAATCATCTAAAATCAATAATTGGCATTTTTTCAATTGATTCAGATATCGATTGTAGCTGCCGTTCAACTTGGCGATATTCAAATCCGCTATTAACCGGGGAAGCCGAAAATATTTAACGCTGTAGTTTAGGCGACAAGCCATATTGCCTAACGCGCAGGCCAAATATGATTTTCCTGTTCCGGTTTTACCTGTGATGATCATATTACGGCGATTGGCAATCCAAATACATTCGGAAAAAAATGCGATCATTTGCCTATTGAGGTTTCTTGCCGGTTGGTAATCAATATCCTCAATGCAGCAACCGGCTATCATAGAAGATTCTTTTAGCAGGCGTTGTAACCGTTTGTTGCTTCTGGCCGTCCATTCTGCATCAACAATCATTCCTAAAAGTTCATCGACGGGAAGGAGTGAATTTTCAGGATTTTCAGATAATAATTGATAACTCTCAGCCATTGCAGAAAGATTTAGTTGTGTTAGTTTTTCAAATATCTGTTTGTTAACCATAGTCATTTACCTCCCCGCGATAATATTCAGAACCACGAATATTGCTATCCTTAATAAATTAAAGGATTATACCATTTTTAACAACATATTTATATGTCGGCAGTAGGAATTACCAACAAGGAGCACCTGTCATACTTGCCAGATTTATTTGCTTTGCACAATATGTGTCCCTGTATGTCCGCTTATCGCCTCCGCCATCTTTTCCGGGGTTGTGATAATGGCTACTCCCTCGGTACTGCGCAAGTAATCCAAAGCGGCCTCAATCTTCGGTCCCATGCTGCCTGGCGGGAAATGCCCCTCGTTATAATAAGCTTCGGCTTCAGCAACTGTCATAGTATCAATAACTTTTTGCTCGGGAGTGCCAAAATTAATGGCTACCTTTTCCACGCCAGTAGTAACAACCAGCATATCAGCCTTTAGTTCCCGGGCTAATAACGCCGATACTTTGTCTTTGTCAATTACTGCTGCGACCCCTTGGATAGAACCTTCTATGTTGACAACGGGGATGCCGCCGCCACCACAGCAGATTACGACTGTTCCTTGCTCAATTAGACTACGGATAACGCCGATTTCCAAAATGTTAATCGGCTCAGGCGAGGCCACTGCCCGGCGCCATCCCCGTCCGGCATCCTCAAATACCGTCCAGCCTTCATTCTTAGCATGATGTTGGGCTATTACCTCTGTCATAAAACCACCGATCGGTTTGGCGGGATGGGAAAAAGCTCTATCAGCTGCGTCTACCTCAACCTGAGTTACCACTGATACGACCTCATTACTTAAACCGCGCTTCTTAAGCTCGTTTACCAGACATTGCTGGATCATATACCCGATTCCGCCCTGCGTATCGGCCACAAGAATATCCAGCGGGATTAATGGCAGTTCAGTTTGAGCAATCTCACTTCGCCTCATAAGAAACCCAACTTGCGGTCCATTGCCGTGAGTAACAACTACTTGTGTTCCGGTTGCAACCAATTCCGCAATATGCTTACAAGTTGCTTCTACCGCCTGCCGCTGATCCTGCAGTGCAATA
>CAZUGK010000333.1:1925-2311 GCA_964619815.1 uncultured Clostridiaceae bacterium
ATTCTAAAGATTTATCGGGATGTTTATATTGTCCAGGAGCAGCTGGCAGTATAAAATTCAGCTACCTACTCCCTCGCCCCCAAATGGCCGATTTCATTTATGAACAACAATGTTCACACCTATTAGCAATAATACAAATCCCAATATCCGGAATGGCGATAACTCTACCTGTGGTATACCCAATAGCCCAAATTGGTCAATCGCGGCTGCCATAATTAACTGACCTGTAATTGCTAAAGCCAATGTATTACCTGCCCCGAAGCGGGGAACTAGGTAGGTCATGCCAAGAACGACAACCGCACCAATAACACCGCCCAATAAAAGTTTCGGATTTTCAAATGCCAGAGCCAAATGAAATGACACTCCTGATTGAGCTTGTACAAAAA
>CAZUGK010000334.1:0-2303 GCA_964619815.1 uncultured Clostridiaceae bacterium
GTAGGCCTGGATATTTCTATGCACGGCGAATGTGCCTACGACACAATTCACTGAGAAAAACAGTTTTTTAATTAAATGAAAACAGTTGGGGTCAACCCTGACTTTTTATTTTTCTATTTAGACTTTCAAGATTGTCTTTTTTCATAGAAGGCGACATTTCTGAGTTTTCCAGTAGTCAAAAATTAACAAATAAAATGTTCTAGAGAAGAATATATCTGAAATGTGGATTTCAGACGTGATTATTTTTAGAATTCTCACTTAAAATAACTGTTTTCTTACCATTGTTAGAGCTAGAACTACTAAAAAACAAACGATATTACACAAATAATTGCAAATGTATGAGGATTATTCTCGAAAGGAACGTCAACGTTTGTCCCAAAGAAACTGGCAACCATTGTTGGGACTGACAGAGCGATCGTAGCTGAACTAAGGAAATTCGGAACTACTGAATACATATTTCTAACAGGTATTATTGATGTATCGAACTTTCTTTCAGTTGTTTTCTTTTTTCCTGCTTAGTCCCGTTCTTTAATGCATACTGACCACATTAACGAGGTACGTAGAACATTATTAGTACACCTACTAGTGCAATCATTGCCCCTATTATCTCATATTTGTCGGGTTTCTTCTTATCGATAAGAGCTCCCCATACCAGGGAAGATACAATGAAAATTCCTCCATAAGCAGCATAAACCCTTCCGAAATGTGCAGGCTGAAAGGTTGGAATTATCCCATAAATTGCTAATGTTAGTCCTCCAAGCAGTCCAAATATAATTCCTTTGTTTTCCCTTAACCACAACCAGACAAGATAGCCTCCTCCTATTTCAAAAAGGGCAGCTAGAAAAAACAGAGCAATAGAAACGGCAGGATCAATCATCTATCATCATCCTCCCTTGGCCAATAGTAAATAATTGATACTCCAATAAGAATAACCAGAGCGCCTACAAGATCATAAGTATCTGGAGGGGTTTTATCAAAGATCCAGCCCCATAAAATGGACATAACGACAAAAATGCCACCATAAGTAGCATATATTCTATGGAAGTAAGAACGCTGAAAAGTAGGCACAATTCCGTATAAAAATAAAATAATTGCCCCTAAAAATGCGAAAATTAACCCTCCTCCTTTACGCAACCATAACCACATAAGGTATCCTCCTCCTATCTCGAAAATGCCTGCAAGAATAAATAGGAGAATGGTATGTATAAAGCACCTTTTTTTGGAAATGCATTCGTAGTCGGTTTTAACCATGTTTCCCAAACATTGTCCGAGATATATATAAATACACTGATTTTGAATCGCTCCAACTTTAATTTGAGTAACAAATAGGTTATACTTGAGTAACAAACAGGTGATTTTTAGTTTAGGCTATTTTTTATTAATTTAAGTGAAATGTGAAAATATACTAAAAGAATCAAAATGTGCGTGCGGTTTGGTGAATGTGGCAATTTTTCCCTGCGCAGGAGCTTGGTGGGGATATATTATAAGCCTCCTTAAGATGGAAAAATACGAAGCCGATTTCGTTTATAAGATTAAGTGGGGGATTAGAACAAAAAGCCAGAAAACCCTAAGTATAAAAGAACGGGTCGCTATTGCTTTTGACAATGTTAAAGACATGTGGAATAAATATGGATATATGTGATTATCTGAGTCACTCTGGGAAGACTCTTCCACAGCTATGCCCCCGAAAGTATCCTAGCAAAATATGCAGGAAAGAACAATTTGCTTTCCATTCCAATTGTGGTCGTTATAGGGGTTGCTCCTGTACTCAAATGTTATGGGTATGATTCCGATCGTGGAAAACCTTGTTGGAAAAGGGCTTCCAGCAGGCACTACTCTAGCCTTCCTTATGGCAGTTACTGCACTTTCGCTTTCTGATATGATTATCCTGAAGAAGGTACTTAAAAATAAGTTGATTGGAGCCTTGTTTTAATTGTTATGGTATCTATCATCTTTACGGGATATCTGTTCAATATATCGCTGTAAGTATCTGACCCCCAATCGAGCGTGGAAAGAAGTACTTAGAAATTATAAACAACTAACAATTCCAGTAAACTCAGTACTTAAGGGAAAAAATACTATAAGTATTCCTCGCTTATTCCCGAGGTATTTATAATATAGGTTGTAAAGCTTTTTTTAATAGTAGTGCAGTTATTTATCAGCATTCACAAGACTAATATAAAAATAAAGATAAAATCACTTTCTTTAAATATCCCTTTATTACATTACTTATTATAGTAATTTGACACTATTATTATTATTATTATTATTATTATTATTATTATTATTATTATTATTATTAT
>CAZUGK010000335.1:0-2237 GCA_964619815.1 uncultured Clostridiaceae bacterium
TGGAGCCAGGATGGATACGCTCTTTCCAATGACTTCCTGTGCTGAATAACCATAAACCTGCTCTGCAGCCTTGTTCCAGCTTGTAATAATACCTTCAAGAGACTCAGTTACGATAGCATCGTTCGATGATTCCACAGCATTTGCCAGTGTCTGAATTTTCTCTTCGGCTTTTTTGCGCTCAGTTATGTCCTGAACTATTCCTTTCGATTGAATAGGGATATTTTCCCCATAAAAAATAACTTCAGCTTCTGTGTGGACTATGCGCTCCTCCCCATCAGGTAAAATAATCCGGTAGTCAACAGCACAAGGATTCCCATTTAGACCTTCATTAATTGCATTAATCAAGTAATCTCGATCGTCAGGGTGTACATTATTCAAAAATGAATCGTAAGTTACTTTGAACTCTTGAGGATTAAGTCCAAAGATACGATAGAGCTCATCAGACCAGAACGGTTCACCAGTTAAAATATTCCATCTCCAGTTTCCAATATGAGCCATTTTTTGAGCTTCAGCAAGTCCTCCTTCGCTTTCTTTCAACGAGTTGTAAGCATTCTCAAGCTCTGACGTACGCTCTTTAACTAGTTTTTCTAAATTAGCATATGCTTTTTTTACAGCTTCTTCTGCTTTTTTACGGTCAGTAATATCGCGTGCTGCAGCAAAGACTCCAATAACTTTGCCTGCTTCATCTCTATAAACTGAAGCATTGTACAAAACAGGAGTTATATGTCCGTCTTTATGTTGAATCTCTAGAGGATAATCCCAAACTTTGCCATCCGTGAATACCTGCTGATAGCCTGCACGGGCTTTTTCAGGTTCAGTAAAATATTCTGAAAAATCAGTTCCAATCAAATCATTTCTTGAGTATCCAGTGACCTGTTCTGTAGCGACATTCACATCCGTAATCTTACCATCAGGCCCAATAGTTACTAGAGGATCAAGGCTAGCTTCAATTAAACTCCGGTTATAAACATTTGATAGTCTTAGAGCTTCTTCCGCCTTTTTGCGCTCAGTGATATCAGTGAGCATTCCAAGTGAACCAGCGTATTTTCCTTCTTTATCGAACAACTGGTGGGTAGAAACAATGCACCAAATGTCTGACCCGTCCTTTTTTACGAATCTATAGTCAATAGTTTGCCTACTTCTCTGCCTATGCTCACGCAATCTATCATCTGCCACAGCGAGGAACTCCAGTGCCAAGAATTTTTGTGGTGTCTGTCCCAGGATCTCATCTATCCTATAGCCCAGTATTTCTGAGACCCTCTGGTTGACAAAGATAGTCCGATCATTTTGGTCAATTACCCAGACACCCTCTTTGGAAGTTTCTATTATTTGCCGATATTTTGACTCGCTCTTCCCAAGTTCTTCTAAAAGTGCATCGCGTTCAGACAACGACTTAGCCAATTTGAAATTGCTATAGTTTAGTTGTGAAAGCATATTGGCAAACGTAATGAAGAAGGACATTCCTGTGTCTACAGCCTGCCTGCTCAACCTTGGAACTTTTTCAAGCGCTGCTATGTATTCCTCCTCATTGAAGCCGTAATCTCTAGCCTGGGATCTAAAAATGTCATAATCAATAGAATCTTCCTCAAAAAAAAACTGGCCTGCAAAGATATCACCTATATGCTGGCTGCCTACCATGATGGGAGTCACTATGTCCCACATATTGTTCTTACATTTGTACAGTTTAAATTCTCCCGGAGCAACCCCCGTAGACAAGTTTATGTTACTTTCTACACAATGCTTGCGGGATTCGGGGTGAAGCCTATGGAATTTCGTACAGATATCCTGCCATCCAACACCTACCAAAACATTACCTTTGAGATCATTTAAACCAATTGGAATATGAGTAAATTTATAAAAATCATTCATAAGGGACTGGATCGTCTGGGTATCAATAATATCAGCAAGTTCCAGTTCACCCATCTCGCGAACCCCATTTTCCCAAAGTTTTTCCTCTAGTTTTTTCTGGTCACTGATATCGAATCCAGAAATGTTCACGCAATCCTCTTCGGGTAATGGGTGAAACACAAATAAGTATACTTTTTTTCCCACTGTAACTTCCATTTTTTCCGGACTATTCAAGGAAATTACTTTTTGCAAAATATATTCCATGTAGGGGGGCAATTTTTCTCCCACTTGTATGTCCCACTCACACAATAAGGGCTTTCCTGCCTCATTTGAGTAGAGAACAGTCGCATCCTTTTCCACACGAAGTACAGGATTAGGATTTGTTGCTG
>CAZUGK010000336.1:0-2224 GCA_964619815.1 uncultured Clostridiaceae bacterium
ATGTGACATAATGGTATGCGCACTGGCAAGAGAAATCAAAAATAACAATACAGTATTCCATGGAGTTTCTTCACATATGCCTATGATAGCAGTGCTGCTGGCAAAAGCACTTCATGCTCCGGAGGCGGTGCACCTCAATATTCCCGGGGGAGTTAATCCTGAGGTAAAGCAGCTGCAGAAGTATACAAGTGCCGGAAGTGAGCTTACTACAAAAGCAACAGCCAATTTTCCACTGTCTGAAATATTTGACCTGTCAATGAGAGGAGGACTGGATATAGCATTTCTTAGCGGTATCCAGTTTGATAACAAAGGTAATGTCAATGCATCAGTTATTGGAGATTACCACAAGCCAAAGGTAAGAATGCCGGGAGGAGCCGGAAGTGCAGTCTTGATCCCAACTGCCAAAAGAGCGATTATCTGGAGAACAAAGCATGATAAGCGTACTTTTGTAAATAAGGTTGATTTTGTAACTACCAGAGGTAATATAGATAAAATTGTCACTCCTTTATGTGTATTTAAAATGTACAAAGGAGAACTGATATTGGAAAGTATACATCCCACATCAAGCATTGAGGAAGTTGCGGATAATACCGGATTTGATATTCGTTATATAGATATAAAGGAAACGCCAGCTCCTACGCAGGAAGAACTGCGGCTGTTAAATAAAATAGATCCGAATGATTACAGGAATATTGAGTTTGCATAAATGAGGTGGGTAGATGGAAAAAGCATATAGAGTAAATCTGGTACAGACCAGTTGCTTTGGGCAGGGCGCCATAAATCAGCTGCCCCATGAAGTGAAAAAACGGGGATTTAAAAGGGCTCTTGTGATTACTGACAAGTTTTTATATGAAAGCGGTACCGCACAGAGAGTGTGCGACAAGCTTAAAGAGACAGACGTCCATAGCTTTATATATTACGGAGTGGAGCCCAACCCTACAGTTGATGTTGTAAATACATGCGTTGAAGCAGCAGAGGAAATAAAACCCGATTTTATCGTGGCTCTTGGTGGAGGATCTCCTATTGACGCAGCTAAGGCAGTAAGCATACTAATCACAAACGGCGGAAGTGTTACTGATTATGAAGGAGTTAATAAATCCACAAAAAAAGGCTTGCCGATCGTAGCTATTAATACAACAGCGGGAACCGGCTCAGAGGTAACCAGCTTCTATGTTATTACAGACAAAAAAAGAAATTCCAAGATGGTAATGGTGGACACAAATTGTATTGTTGACATTGTAGTTAATGATGTTGACTTCATGGTTTCGATGCCGCCATCGTTGACAGCTGCTACCGGTATGGACGCTATGACTCACGCAATAGAAGCGGTATTATCCAGGAATGCAACTCCTTTTACAGATAAAGATGCATTATGGTCTATTACTACAATCCATAAATATTTACCAAAAGCTGTTGCAAACGGAAGTGATATTGAAGCCAGAACGATGATGGCATATGCAGCTTATACTGCCGGAATGGCATTTTCAAATTCAGGGCTTGGAATGGTGCATGCCATGGCTCATTCTCTGGGTGGTTTTTATAATCTGCCTCATGGAGTATGCAATGCGGTTCTATTGCCATATGTAATGGATTTTAATGGCAAGGATACTGCGATACAGCCGTTGTTTGGGAAAATAGCAAAAGCGCTTGAGATAAAAGGTCTCGAGTGGGGAGGACCAAAGCGGGAAGCAAGCGAGAGCATCAGAGAAATTAAAAAATTATGCAAAACAGTTGGAATACCTGAAAAGCTGAGTCTCCTGAAAGGAGTCAATTCAAAGGATTTTCCAGCTCTGGCAGAGCTGGCACTTACAGATACCTGTATGCCAAGCAATAGCGTTATTCCGACGCTGGAACAAGTAATAAAAGTGTATCAGCAAGCTTTCTAGGAGTCCAAGACTCCCAGTATTCAGAACTCAGGAGTTGCAGGAGTACAGGAGAAGGAAACCCGGCTTACGTCGGGCATTTATGAGCCCTGTATGTGAGAAATTTAATTCTGAATAAGCGTCTGCTTGAAATTTTTAATATCGGTAACCGGTGCTATACACAAAAAATTACGACAGATATATGCCGCTGACTTTCCATTGTATTCACTATATTCTGAAATATGAGGAATAATATTGACCAGTTCGGATGTCAGACGCGAAATAGATACCGAAAATTGTTGATATGTGCTGTTGTACGTTTCTATAAATTCCTCGCTTTCAGTACCGGCAATGACAACCTC
>CAZUGK010000337.1:0-2173 GCA_964619815.1 uncultured Clostridiaceae bacterium
TACTGATTGACCGGTACAATAATAATACCTTCAACACGCTCAGAAACAAGGTTACTCACAATCTTCTTTTCAATTTCCGGCTTATCATTAGAAATAGCCAATACCAAATTGTATCCGGCATCACGTAAGCTCTCATCTATGCATTTGACTAATTTGCTGTAATAAGCACTCTCAATGTCAGGAACAATTAAGCCTATAGTTCCGCTTTTTTGTTTCACCAGGCCCCTTGCCATTGCATTGGGGGTATATCCCAGTTCTCTGGCAATTTCTCTTACTCGTTTTGCAGTTTCATCCTTAACCAACTTGCTATTATTTAAAGCCAGTGACACAGTGGCTTCTGAAACATTTGCAAGCGCTGCTATATCTTTTAACTTTATTGTCATTTGCCGCTCCATTTAAAACGTTTTAAAGTTGTATTAAATTAATAATTCTATGAGAAATTGAAATATCCTTCTTTTTTTATTAAAATGTTTTATTATTTCTTTTGAGAAACCAGAGCATGAAATTCAGTCAAACAGTTTAATGGGTCTTTTTATACACAAAACTCAGAGCATATAGTCATCCATTCACCTTTCCGTCGCTCCCTGCCCTGAGGCATATTCTGGGCTTTAAAATGCAGCAAGCTGCCAAAGTATGACAGCTTGCTGCATTTTTTCCCTATAAGCCATGACAGTATATCCATATCATAGCTTGATTTTGCAAGAATCATAGGGCTGGAAAGCTGTTCATTTCTCCAGTTCCCCCGTATGTGGGAGGAGGCATAGTGATAATAGCCCCCACACTCTCTCAGGTCAACCGAAACCAGCTCACCTATCTGCCCGTTATCCAATAGCTCTTCAATTTTTGAAAAAACGGTGAATATCTTAGCACGTGGCAAATATCTACAGTTTTTTGTTTTTCCTTTGCACTTGCAATAATTTTGATACATTCAGCCGGCGATACGGCCATTAGTACTTTCTATTTGGTCATCAGATTATATATTACCTGAGCCATCTGTGCTCTATTGGTAACACCTGCAGGATCAAGCTTTCCATTATTCCCGCTGACTATACTTGCCTTAACAAGCATTTCCATCGCATCTACTGCCCATGATGATATCTTATCTGTATCACTAAAGGCTGAAAGCTCTTTTCCATTTGTTGCTTTTGGTAGCTTATCAATTGCTTTTAGAGCATTGTACAGCAGTGTAAACATCTGTTCTCTTGTTATTTCTTTTTCCGGTGTATACATATTATTTCCTACACCGCTGGTTATTCCCAGTCTCTTTGCTGCTGCAATATAGCCTGTATAGTAAGTATCTCCTGCATCTGCAAAGTTGTCTGATGAGTTATCATCAGCCTTTATACCATATGCCTTCATAACCATTACTATAAACTGACCTCTGGTTAAAGTAGCTTCAGGTGCATAGTTCCCATTTCCTACTCCTCCTGTTATATTTCTTGCAGCTATATAACTAACTGCATTATTATACCAGGCTCCCTCTACAACATCATTGAAAATTACTTTATTGTAGCCCACTGCATATTTTGAGAAATGGCTTGTAGTAAAGCTCACGGTCTTGGTCTTTGCGTCATATACACAGTTTTTAACTATCTCTAATTCGTTCTTATCGTTGATATAGTAGATAATTATAGCATTTGTGTCTTCTCCTGTTTTTGGTGTATATGGCATGGTAACCTTTACGATACCTTTGAAATTAGTTATGTTTTTGTCACCGCTTGTTATACTGAAATCATATACTGTCCTATCTCCAACAGCTTGTTTTATTTCTTCCGGGAGATTGTCGGCGTTTACCTTGGAAGCTGTGATCTTCACATCTTCCTTTGCAGCTTCAGCTATTCCCTCCAATGTCTTTTTGTCAAATTCATCCATTGACTTCTTAGTTATGCTTACATCCAGTGATTTAGCATCCCCTTCAGAAACTGCTTCCAATTTCACTTTTGCGGCTTTACCCCTCTTTTCCGCCTCAGCAAGCGCTGCATTCATCGCATCTGTTATCTGCTTATTTGTGACAGCTGCCTTTCCTTTTCCGGCAGCGTCTAGGTCGGCCTTCACTTCTACCGCTGCTGTTACACCCTTCGAATCTGTAGATAAGGTAGCAGTTTTGGTCTGATCCTGGGATGTGGATGGAGTAGTTGGTGTGGAAACCTCACTCCACTTTGCATGCAGAGTA
>CAZUGK010000338.1:0-2152 GCA_964619815.1 uncultured Clostridiaceae bacterium
TCCGGAAGGGTAATTGATATTGTGGTGCCTACTCCCACATTGCTGTCAAGCGCAAGACCATATTCCTTGCCATACTGCAGCCTGATTCTGGCTTGCACATTATAGATGCCGACTCTTTCTCCTATATCGTCTGAAGCCAGACCTTTCCTGATTTCATCCAAATTTTCCTCTGTAATACCCATTCCGTTGTCCGATACGGAAAACTTAATATTTCCTTCTTTTCTGAAGCACTTTACAAAAATCCTGCAGTTTTCAGTCTTGTCTTTAAACCCATGAAATACGGAATTCTCCATCAAGGGCTGCAATATAAGCTTTAAAATCCTGTGTTCCAGCAGTTCTTCACAGATATCCCATTCAAAAGAAATAGCTTCTCCGTACCTGATGGTTATTATATCTGCATAAGCCTTGGCATATGCAATTTCCTCGCTGATTGCTATAATCCTGTCCCCCCTGCTTATACCGAACCTGAAAAGCTTTACAAGTGAAGAAACTACTTTGTTAGCCTTTTCCTTTTGCCCGTCATCAATAAGATATATCAGATTATTCAGGGTATTATATAGAAAATGCGGGTTAATCTGAGCCTGTAGGGCGACCATCTCTGCCGCCTTTATTTGAAACTTCAGCTGGTTCTTCTCTTTATTTGCTATCAGGAGGCTGTCAAACAGGTCTTCAATTCTCTCTATCATTTTATTGAAGCTTATCCCTAGGCTGTCTATCTCGTATATAAAATTGTCCACCATCATATCGGCGCTTACATCGTCAAACCTGTAATTCTCCATTATTCTGTTAAAAACATTTACAGGCTTTAGTAAAAGCAGGGAAATAGAATAAGAAATTACTACTATCATCAATACCAATATAATAATAATATAAATATTATTAGCTAAAATGCTAAAGCCCTGCTTTGAAATATCTCCATAATCATACTTAGCAACAAGCAGCCAAGGTGTTTTATTTATACGATGAAAAAATACTCTGGCTTTTTTCCCATCGTATTCAATGTCAATATTGCCTGATATGTCCTCCTGCTGCTTAATAAAAATGCTTTTGGAAAACTCGCTGGTAATATCCCGGCCTGAATAATCGGAAATAAAAACCTGCGAAGCATTTGTCTTGAGGTTTTCAATTATGCTGATTACATCCCTTAACGGTACATCAAGCCTCGCATATAAAAGTTCGCCTTTATATACCGGGACTGATATAGGCATGACCTTCGCCCCAAGCACGAGCATGTTCCTGTTCATCTCATTGCGAGAATAGAACCACTGGGAGCCTTTCTTCAGATCTTGGAGTTCAAGCATTATATCTTTGTCCATGCTTTCTGTCCCATTTGTATAATTGCTGAAAATAAGCTTGTTTTCCTTATCCCAAAAACTGATTTCATTATCTTCCAGTCCAAGATATTTATAATCGGACAATGGCTCCTTCAGTAAGACATCATCTCTTTGGGATGATGTAAAAAGGAATTTTTGCACTAAAATGTTGTATGTGAGGTTCTGAAACGCAGCCGACTTACCCTCAATATATTTGTCTGTGTACTTGGCTGTCCTTCTAAAGGTTATATCATACTGATTCAGTATTTGCCCCTTTATCCAGTGCATCGAATGAGCATAGAACAGCAATACGAAAATAAGTACGGGAATAACAACGGTGACAAGAAGGTAATAGAATATCTTAATCCTCAGGGACATTCTTCCTTTAGGCGTGCTTGTATCATATTTCCTGTATTCTTCTTTTCCATATTTGTAACCCGACAGGAAATCCGTCAAGTTCATAACCGGGCGAAGTATACTCTTCGACAGCCATTTTGATAAGAAAGCGGAAAAGACAGCTCCCGCTAAAATACATAGAAGCAATATTGTCCATATGGTCTGCTTCGTACCCGAAAACACAGTATTTTCAATAATATAAGCGACAGTCCACCCATTGCCGAGAGTTTGTTTATATACCGATACCGCACCGCCGGACTCCAACTCCTTTATAAAAACATCTGCATTACGATTCTTCAATCGATCACCCAACTTGCCGATGCTGCTATAAAGGACTGTATCCTCATTGTCGTATATCAGGAGGTTCTTCTTTTCTTCAACCATCTTGGAGAATACTGAGCTGTCCAAAAGTATATATCCATTACCATAAAATAAAGTATCAT
>CAZUGK010000339.1:0-2076 GCA_964619815.1 uncultured Clostridiaceae bacterium
GGAGAATAAAGGAAAATACTATATATTTGGCTGGATACCGTTAAATTATAATGGACAGGAATGGGGAGGACATCTGAATTTTCCCAGAGAGGTTTATCCCATGGAGAATGGGCTACTGGCATCAAGGCTTGATTCGGAATTTGCTTGTAATATTATTGGAAGAGAAACCATATATGACATCTGTACCGAGTCTGCCGGGAAGTTGGGATATCATATTGACGCTGAGGAAGGCCTTGAAAATTTTGGTGTAAAGGTTAATTTTCAGTTAAGAGATAGGACCAAAGCTGGCATTGTTCTGGATGCTGCAGAAGGTACAGCTGTTTTAATCGATACTCTGACCAGAAAATTTCGAATTGTGCTGTTGAGGGACGGACAGGCAGTTTTTGAGTATAGTTCTATCGATATAGATGTTCTGCAGGAAGCAGTACTCCATGTAATTTTAGACGAAGACATTGTGGAGGCTTTTCTCAATGACCGGTATTCCCTTTGCGCCCGTGTTAAAAGAGCGAAAAAGGCAGCGAAAATCTATTCCTTTTCCAGCAATGCAGGAGAAATTAATAGTATGGAATCCTACCTTTTTGCTGCTGATGGCGGAGCAAACTTCAGCAATGTAAATGTTTGCAGGCTAAACACTTTGGAGACATTGAATAATTAATACTATTATTTGAACAGTTGTTGAGCTTCACAAGATACAATGACATAATGGGAATGTCAGAACATCACAAAAAGGCTTGTGAACTTATGATAGAACCGTTGGCTTTTATAGATACAAAGGGCTCCTTGACTTTTGGTTCACCTTCGGTATTATACATGTTCTACCGGGAGAGCGGATAGCTTGAAACAGAAGTGTTGACAAAGGAGTATTTTACAGAGAAAAAACCAATGCTGACTGAACGGGAAACCGAGATAGCATAGCATGCGGCAGAGGGGCTTTCAAATAAGGAAATTGCTGAAAAACTGTTTATCTCAAAGAACACGGTAAAAACTAAAATTCGATGACAAAAATCACCCATGGGGTGATATAAAACACAAAAAATCCACTATACAATGTATGTATGGTGGATTTTTTTCTGTCAGGAGGTGATTTTGTGAGCTATATCAAAAAGGTCATACCTAGAGAGGACTATTGCCTGGAGGTGCTTTTGGAAAATGGCAGCAGCGTGATACTGAATCTTGAGAGCAGACTTACAACAGTCCGGTTTGGAATGCTTTCGGACAAGGAGTTTTTTTATCGTGTCACCACCGATGGCAGCTATATACGTTGGGACAATCGGATAGAAATATCCGTTAATGAGGTTTTTCAACTGGCACAGAAGTGATAAATAAAGAAATCGGAAAGGATGAAAAAAATGAAGCAAAAGAAATTTTTATCAATGGTATTGATTCTAGCCATGCTCTTCAGCATAGCAGGGGGGATGCAGACCGCAGTGGCAGCATCTCCGGAAAGCGATTTTCTCTTTGATTCAAGTACAGGTACAATAACTGGGTTCATAAGTACTACCGGAGGAGCTATTGAGATTCCAGAGGAAATAGGTGGTGTAGCTGTAAAGGCAATCGGACCAGGTGCCTTCCAAGGATGCACATCAATCACCAGCATAATTATTCCTGATGGTGTAACAAGTATAGGTAACGGTGCATTCGACGAATGCAGGAACATGACGGCCATTACAATACCCGATGGGGTAGTAAGCATCGGCGACAATGCGTTCACTGACTGCAACAGACTGAAAAGCGTCACGTTCCCTGACAGTGTAACAAGTATGGGAACTGGTGTGTTTTTTTACTGCTATGATCTGGCTAGCGTAAACATACCCGCAGGTATCACTGAGATACCAGGCAGCACCTTTATTTATTGCTTCTCATTAACCGATGTGACTATACCGGATAATATAACCAGTATTGGGTATAGTGCTTTTAATAGCTGTGAGGCGCTCCGGAGTATAAGGATTCCGGCAGGGGTTACCAAAATTGAAGACTATGCCTTTGCTCATTGCAAAAGACTGGAATTGGCAATTTTCACCGGAAATGCGCCAACCACTTTTGGCACAGGTGTGTTCACGGATGTCAGAAAAAACT
>CAZUGK010000340.1:0-2069 GCA_964619815.1 uncultured Clostridiaceae bacterium
ATTCATGTTAAATGTCATTGCAACATGATGCCAACCACCATCATTGGGATAGGCAATTGAAATTATATTAACAGGCAAGTTTTCATCCCCTGCGTGGTTAAAGGCAGCTTGAAGAACTCCATTATTAATTCTTAATGCCCAACCATTTGAAACATCTCCTTGTTCAAACAAGATACGTGTCCCGGACGTCCCCTCTCAGCAAATGAATACTATGACAAGTTAGTGAATTAACTTCTATTTCCAGAGTCTCTGCTAATGTTATACCAGAAAACTATTCAAAATACTAGAAAAATGCTGAAAACATACATAAATCATTTTTTTATACGAAATCCCAACAAATATTACAACACAATAAAATCCTGTCAATACCTTTTTATATGTGTTTATAAAAAATAAGATAAAGATACTCTTTAGTATGAAGTATCTTTATCTTATTTTTTTCTTAACTAAATGACATTGACTCTAAGGGTATCATATCACTAAATTTTATTATCTTAGTGCGACAGCCCATTTATATAATTCAATTAATTTCCGGCTGCCTTATATTGTTTGTAGTATTCCTTTGATACCTCATCTCCTCCGGCTGCAAGATATGCATCATAAATCTTTTTAATGCTTTCTTCTGTCGGCGGTAGAATACCGGTAAGAAGCTTCATTTTCCAGTTGTCCTCTTCAAAGGTCTTAAGCTTTGGATATTTTGTTTCAATAGAGTTATCAAGAGTTACTTTTCCTATAAGAGGATCGGTGCTCCACTTGGTATTGATACTTGTCTCCTTTGCTTTCATAAACTCATCTGAAACATTATCCAGTTGGCGATCCATCTTAAGATAGGTCATCCCAAGGCTGAATGTCCCGCCGGATTGCGGTCCGCAGTAACCCAGGTTTGTAATGTCAGTTATCCCTGAAGGTAATCCTCTTATCATTCCATCCTTCGCAGCAAAGTGCTTACCCTCTATTCCGTAGTGGGCCAAGTCATAATTTTTCTGATCTGCGGCAATCCAATCAACATATTGAACTAACCTGTCAGCGACCTTAGATTGTTCGGTAATCATCAGTGTAGTATTTGAAGGTCCGCTCCATGACCAGTGTCCGCCATTATTTAATTCACAGATGGCAACAACTGATGCACTTGGATTTGTCTTCTTCAGTTCAGCTCCCAAACTCAACACGTCACCGTATGCTCCCATTTTAAACGCAGCTTTACCTGATAAAAACATTTGATTCATGGTATCGCCGGATGTAACAAGGTTATCTCTGTCGTACCATCCATTGCTAACCCACTTTCTGTATGTCTGCAGGAAAGGCAATGCATTATCTTTTACAATGTAATAAGGAACTATTCTTTGTTCATCGTCCAATATTGCATGAGAACCTGTTGTCTGCTGTTTACCGAACGCAGGCCCAATTATAGTATCCATATCCCACTAGTTTCCAACAATTGGTACCATACCGGATTCTTTGGCTTTTAAGATTTCACAGGCTTTTTCAACTTCTTCTACTGTTGTCGGTACGGGAATATTGTATTTATCCAAAATATCCTTTCTTACAACCCACGCTGACCAGCTGGCTTCTGCATAGTTCGGAATTCCGTATATTTTGCCCTTCTGGGTTACAACATCCCAGGACATCTGCTCGGTCAGTTTTTTAATATTCTGTCCATACTGATTTACCAGATCAGATATATCCTTCACCAGTCCCTGCTTACCAAGGTACAGAGACATTTGGTTAACTCCGTCTACAAACGCGTCAACCTGCTGACCTGATGCAAACAGAACATTTAACTTATTATGATAATCGTTACCGGGAACATTCACAACCTCCAATTCCAGGTTAAGATTTTTTTCTGTTTGTTTCTCAATCTCCTGCTTAACCAAATTATCTTCCGGATATATCTTATTGTCCCATGTTCCTACATATATGGTAGCGTGTTCTTTTTCAAGAGTCTTCTCTTCCTCCTGTTTCTGAGTGCTTTGAACACTTGTGGACTTACTTGCACTTTCATTGTTTGATGAGTTTCCGCAGCCTGTTACTGCAGATAAAACTACTAATAAAGATGCCAACAGCGAAAT
>CAZUGK010000341.1:0-1327 GCA_964619815.1 uncultured Clostridiaceae bacterium
CAGCCACAGATTACAAGACAGGGATTACAAAAATTAATTGTGAAGTACCCACCACTCGAAATCCAAAAGAAAATCATTGAAGTTTTGGACAAGTCCCGGGCACTTATTGATTCTAGGAAAAAGCAAATTAGGAAGCAGGTATAAGGAAAAAGTTGAAATCAAGCTGATTCAAGCACATCTGCCGTTAAAACCTGAGGAATACATAGCAATAAATATAATGATCGTTATAGCAGCGTCAGTACTTTTCTTTGCATTCACTGAAAACCTTGCTGCAGCTATTGTTTTTGCAGTGCTTTCAGCATTTATACCCGGAATATATGTAAATGCAAGAAAAAAAGATATCCTGCATAAAATTGACCAGCAGCTGCCTGATACACTGGCACTTATTTCAAATACCCTGAAATCCGGCTATAGCTTTCTTCAAGCAGTCGATGCAGCGTCTAAGGAGCTTCCGCCTCCGATATCTATTGAATTTCAGCAGATATTAAAGGAAATCAACCTGGGGGTTAATACCGAAAAAGCTTTGGAGAGTCTTAGCAAGAGGGTTCAAAGCCCGGATCTGGAGCTAATTATAATGGCAGTGCTGATACAAAGGCAAATAGGGGGAAACCTGTCCGAGATATTGGACAATATATCGGAAACAATACGGTCCCGTATAAAAATAAAAGGCGAAATCAAGGTACTGACAGCACAGGGCAGGATTTCGGGAATTATAATTTCGCTGCTCCCGGTTGCACTTGGAGTGATAATCTATCTGATGAATCCACCTTATATTCTTGAGCTTTTTAAAAATCCGCTCGGGTGGGCTATGCTGGGTCTGGCTGTATTGATGCAGGGTATAGGGATATTCCTTATCAGAAAAATTGTAAGAATAGAGGTGTAGATATGCTTGCAGCAATAATCATTGGCACATTTACAACTGTATGCTTTATCATGGTGCTGCTGCTAGGTGCTCTTTTTAAGGATAAGCTGATTATTCAGAAGAGGATGAAAGAATTTGTACGCACAGATGCGAAGGCTTCCGGCACGCTGGAGGGTTCGTTTGCTGACAGGGTATTAAAGCCTGTGTTGGGAAAGACCAATAACTTTCTGGACAGGGTTACGCCAAAGCATTATTATAACCAGATGGAAAAGAGGATAAAAGAGGCAGGCAGCCCCAAGGGAATATCTGTCGGAGGAATCGTATTTTTTCAGATGTGCTTCACATGCATTTCTGCCGCAGCAGCCCTAATATTATGGATTGCAGCGGATGCGCCCTTGCCAAAGGTTTTACTTATTTTATTGTCTTTGGTGGGGATAGCAAATATTTTCCCCAAATACTATTTAA
>CAZUGK010000341.1:1337-2052 GCA_964619815.1 uncultured Clostridiaceae bacterium
CAAAAAGAAATTGAAAGAAGCCTTCCTGATGTACTTGACCTTCTGACAGTATCAATTGAAGCGGGCCTTAGCTTTGAGGGTGCAGTGGCAAAGCTGGTGGAAAAAATGTCCGGAGTAATTGTTGAGGAATTCTCTATTGTATTAAAAGAGATGAGAGTGGGTGTATCAAAAAGAGATGCTTTCAAGTCACTTGTTGAAAGGGTACCTGCACCGAGTCTTGTTACCTTTGTCGGCGCCATATTGCAAGCAGACCAATTAGGTGTAAGCATAGGAAATGTTCTAAGGATACAGTCCTCCCAGGTAAGGCAGAAAAGAAGGCAGAAAACCCAGGAAAATGCAATGAAGGCACCGGTTAAAATGCTTCTCCCTATGGTAATATTCATTATGCCTACTATATTTATAGTACTTCTTGGACCTGTTCTGATAAAATTCATGGAAGCATTTGGCAAGTAAGGAGGTAGCTTATGCTGTACAATGAAACAAAGAAGGCTATGGTGGTCGATGAACTAAAAATAGCCAAAAGCTTTAAAGAACGCCTTCTTGGGCTTATGTTCAAGAAAAGGATTAATAAAAGTGAGGGCCTTCTGATATTGGGCTGCAATTCGATACACACCTGTTTTATGAGGTTTTCCATAGATGTTGTTTTCATGGATATTGACCACAGAGTCATATGCATAAAGGAAAAAATAATACCGTGGCGGCAGAGCGGCTTTGT
>CAZUGK010000342.1:0-542 GCA_964619815.1 uncultured Clostridiaceae bacterium
CTGAAGGCAAATCAAATCATAAGCGACAGTGATGTTATGTTCTGAACATAATTTATCCGTAAACAGGTGCCATGACATTTCAGACGGAACTCGAATCAAGCCAGTAAACTGTATATAATCTGCATCTCTCTTACATGCACAAAAGCCACATGAAAAAGCCGAAGATGAGGGTATATGTGTACCTGCTCAGTTTGTCTTGAAGAAGGAGAAGAAGAGGTATACAATTCTTTTACACAGCAAATAGGAACATACTTCATGGAAACGTGATGTATAATCCTGTGGAAATAGTAAAAATTATGGGATATACTGAAATTAAGTTTTCTTTCATCAGTGACCTATTAGATTGGATAATTGGGTCACTGACTCAGAAGATCAGGGCAGACAATCACTAAAGAACGGGCTCTAAGGCAGTAACCCATGTAAGAGTAGTAAGGAATGTTACTAACGATTGAACTATATAATCCGCACAGTTTTAAACAGTTTCAACGCCTATCCTCTGCACCTGTGTTGCTGTCTGCAATGCTGCGTGACGAGCCTGGATG
>CAZUGK010000342.1:589-2042 GCA_964619815.1 uncultured Clostridiaceae bacterium
AATTTCAATCACGATTTTTTCCATCTCTGTCACAAGTGTATTGATTATCGAATCGCAGGCTTCTAATGTGTGATATTGTTGGTCTTTGCACGACAATATATCCTCAGAAAACTGCAGTTTTTTCATGTTTTTGCCAGCGACAGCAACTATAAAGTGAACTTCCTCAAGACTGCACATCATTACCACTCCTCAATTTTTATATTATTAAAGTGCTGTCTGAAAATTTTGTTTACAAACGCACTTTTTCATATAACGGATTCATAAAAATTATCAGCTAAGTCTAAATATAGTCTTACATGAATATAAACATACTTATATAATATTTTTAAACTCAGGTGGCAAAAAAATAGAACAACGATATGTGAGGGATAAGCGAACATTGGCCCATTCGCCAAATTGATGCAGGTGTGATGCTATTGTCCAGTTGTGGTATCTCGCTTTACATACCGATCAGTTCACTGGATTATATATCTATATTCTCTTCTTAAAGGGCTCATTTCTTTGATTTCCCCCTGTATTAACCCTCATAATTTTTCTCTCAAAATTTTAAGTGGAAATTGTTAAAACAGTCTTGAGTGTTTTATCAGTTTCTAGTAAATGTTCATTACTCATCTGAAGAATAATCAGGGTGAGATTTTCAGTAGAAAACCCGTCAATATGAGGGCTAAAACTACCATAGCAATAATACTTCCGGCAGATTTTATTGAAATCCCTGTTTGCAGGCTCTGTCTCCAGCCTGATATTTTGGAATATATATTTGACTCAGATTTAGCTCCCTGTTCGAGGTCAGTTATTGGTTTGATTGCAGGATTGGATACAGGGTTTCCATTTTTGTCTTTTGAATTTGCAGAAGTTCTGGACTTATTTCTTGCATAAGGTATTGTCTTGATACGGTAGTTGTTCATTTGTTTTGAAGAGTCATCAATGATATTCTGAAGAGGCCCTTCAATATTTTTTGCAATTTCATTCAGTTCCCTAAAGAATTCAGTAAAAGCTGTCTTGTCAATCTCTATGGCAGATTCAATTCCATTTTTTGGAAGAGGTTCTTTGAAACTAGGATTAGTAAGTTCTTTTTTATTGTTAATTTCTTCTATTTCCTCTATATGTGCCATCAAATTATACAGAGATTTTATAAAGCGTTCTGCTTTTAAGTCCAGGTTATATATTTTTCCAGATTTTTGAAGATCTTCCTTCCACTTCTTAATCCGGTCTTCACTTTTCTGAATATTTTGCTGTGCAATTCCAGCAAATAGGTAGTCAAGCATATCAGATAAACACGACATTGACATTGAGCAGGCGTTACTGGTTTGCTTATCTTTCAGACCTGTCTCTGCAACCATTTTATAGCATAGAGATGCATCAGCTATGCTGTTTACATTTTTCTTTAACATCTCAACAGTATAAGATGGTTGAAAATCAAGGTTTATGATCTTAGATCTACCTTTAAGCGTAT
>CAZUGK010000343.1:0-2042 GCA_964619815.1 uncultured Clostridiaceae bacterium
GGACACGTGATTTCCACTTCTCCGGTACTGCGATTTCATCGCAGCAGAATATTCATTCGCAATAAAGGTCGGTTTTTTATACTCTTTTGAGCAAACATATACTCCTTTTTTAAAACTATTCCCCAGTTAGCTATTGACATTAAACCGCTGGTTTATTGAGTAATCTTGTCCACTTTGAGCCACCTGTCCGGTCTAAGTGAACCACCCTTCCGTTTTCGAGTGAGCCGCTATTCCGGATAAAGTGAGCCAGTATCAAATAATCCTTTATAATGTATCCATGCATCAGTTTTTTGATGTAAATACATATAAAGGAGGTCATCATCATGACCGATTACCGTGAAATCCTAAGGCTAAAAAGCTTGGGATTCAGTGAACGGAACATTGCACTTAGCTGCCCATGTTCAGAAACACCGTATCAAAGGTTCTGAAAAGGGTTGAGGAGTTGGGTATCTCCTGGCCACTGCCTAATGAACAAACGAATGCGGTATTAGAGAGTATGCTATACCCAAAGGATGACAAAGGTATAAACAGTAAGAAGATGCCAGACCTAGCATACGTTCATAAGGAGCTACTTAAAAATGGAGTCAGTAAGAAGCTCTTATGGACAGAATACATGGAGGAATGCCGCCATATTGGTGCGGAACCACTCATGTATTCCCAGTTCTGCTATTACATCCAGCAGGATGAGCAGAAACGCCGTGCAACCATGCATATCGGACGTAAACCAGGCGAACAGGTCGAGGTGGATTGGGCAGGTGACCCTGCACATATCACTGACCCCGATACCGGTGAAATCATTGATGCCTATCTGTTTGTAGGAGTTATGACTTACAGCCAGTATGCTTACGTTGAAGCTTTCATCAATGAAAAACAGCAGGCGTGGATAACTGCCCATGTTCACATGTATGAATACTTCGGTGGCGTGGCCAAAATCCTTGTACCTGATAACTGCAAGACCGCTGTGGTTCATACCGGAGGTTGGTACACTCAACAGGTAAATACCGTTTATCACGAAATGGCGGAACACTATGGTACTGCTATCATTCCCGCCAGGGTCAGAAAACCAAAGGATTATCCTCAAAATCATATTATCTTCAAAATTAGCAAAATTGACTGCTTTAGCAATCAATATACGTTTTGAAATTGAAGATAATAAATCAATATATGATGTTATCCTTTAAATAGCCTGATACAGGCAGAAGGAGGATAACTTATGTCGAAACTTGAAACTACCATTAGCACCGTACTACAACAATTAAAACCTGAACTTGCCAGAGAAACCTGGGAATCCAGACGCCGCTATTTCAGTCAGATGATAAGGCTGGCTGAAAAACTTAACATTTCAGAACCCTGTCAGGAACTTTATGATGCTTTCATTGCAGATGACAATGGTTCGCCCGAACGGTATTCCTTGCATGTCCGCTGTGTGAAGTTGGTTGATGCAGCCGCCGGCACATCAGCAAAAGATGAGCATGGAATTCTGTTTAATGAACCATCCATGCCAGATGAAGCAACTGTCCAGAAATTCTTTCAAAGCAGAGAGTTCCCAATAACAAATGGTGTGTGCATTGATTACCTTATCGTCAAGGCTGGTATTGAAATGAAATACCTTAACCTGACGGATTCAACCATTGGACAGTACAAGCATTCCTGGATTGACATACAGCGTTACTTTAATGCCGCCAGTTCCTATGTGTATGATGAGACACTGATGCAAGATTACCTACAGGATATAAATATCCAACGCAGCAATAAATCCATGAAAGAATGGAAATGGAAAATAAACCGCAAAGCTGCACATGTCCTGATGGAAGTTGCAGATACAGGATGTTTTCATTGGGAAATCATCCATAAAAATGTTGGGTGTAACACCCCAGAAGCGGAATATATCCGCCGGCAATACACGAATTCTCTCAATCAGAGGAATCTTAGCCAGTCCACGATTGGACTGCATAACTATGTATTTCGCAAAACAGTCGAGTTTGCTGGAATTAAAACACAAGAAGATTTACTATCCCTTACACCTGAAGCAGTCCAGCTTG
>CAZUGK010000344.1:0-2032 GCA_964619815.1 uncultured Clostridiaceae bacterium
CAAGGTAGCCGTATCGGAAGGTGCGGCTGGATCACCTCCTTTCTAAGGAGAATAAGGCAGACAACATGATCTGTTCTTATGTCCTGGTCAGACGTTTCTGGATGTGTTTTGAGTTCATTGTTTAATTTAGAGGGTGCAGGCAATGCACAAGCTCAACTCGGGGGTATAGCTCAGCTGGGAGAGCACCTGCTTTGCAAGCAGGGGGTCATCGGTTCGATCCCGATTATCTCCACCAGGCTCCACGGAGTGGGCTTCGTGGAGCCTTCTAAAAGAAGAAGAGGGAAATGGGCCCATAGCTCAGCTGGCTAGAGCGCACGACTGATAATCGTGAGGTCGGTGGTTCGAGTCCACTTGGGCCCACCACTTTCTACATAGAGCGTATTCGAGAATGGATGAGAGGATCTAAGCCATTAGATGTTCTGATCTGGTTTCGAAAGAGACTGGAAGACGCACCTTGAAAACTGAACAATATGATGAAAAGTATGAAGAGCAAGCAGCAGAAGAGGGCACTCTTAGAGTGCAATTTTTAATAAGCAATTGTGGAAACTTTAATCTAGGGTAACACACAACAAATAGCTAAAAAACTTCTTTTGAAATGCCTGCATAATTCTTATTTATTTCGAGAACCAGAGTTTTCTTTATAGAAAACGATTAGGTCAAGCTAATAAGAGCGCAAGGGGAATGCCTTGGCATCAGGAGCCGATGAAGGACGTGACAAGCTGCGATAAGCTACGGGGAGCTGCAAATGAGCGTTGATCCGTAGATTTCCGAATGGGGAAACCCACTAGAGCAATACTCTAGTAACCTACGTTGAACAAAATAGGCGTAGGTGGGGAACCGTCTGAACTGAAACATCTAAGTAGGACGAGGAAGAGAAATCAACAGAGATTCCGAAAGTAGTGGCGAGCGAAATCGGAAGAGGCCAAACCGGTGGATTTATTCACCGGGGTTGCGGACCAGTATACGTGAACATAGGTTAGTCGAACGGTATGGGAAGGCCGTCCATAGAGGGTGAGAGACCCGTAGACGAAAACCGATTGTTCATAACTGGGATCCAGAGTACCGCGGGACACGAGAAACCCTGTGGGAAACTGGGGGGACCACCCTCCAAGCCTAAATACTACCTGATGACCGATAGAGGAGCAGTACCGTGAGGGAAAGGTGAAAAGGACCCCGGGAGGGGAGTGAAATAGAACCTGAAACCTTGTGCTTACAAGCACTCAGAGCCCGTTAATGGGTGATGAGGTACCTTTTGTAGAATGGTCCGGCGAGTTATTGTTAGCAGCAAGCTTAAGCGATTCAGTCGCGAAGGCGTAGGGAAACCGAGTGTGAATAGCGCGTGTGAAGTTGCTGGCAATAGACCCGAAACCGGGTGACCTATCCATGGGCAGGTTGAAGTGAGAGTAAAATCTCATGGAGGACCGAACGCACGTACGTTGCAATGTCCGGCGATGACCTGTGGATAGCGGTGAAATTCCAATCGAACCCGGAGATAGCTGGTTCTCCCCGAAATAGCTTTAGGGCTAGCGTTAGTTTAGATTACCGGAGGTAAAGCACTGAATGGGCTAGGGGCTTCACAAGTTACTGAACCCTATCAAACTCTGAATGCCGGATAATTGATGACTAGCAGTCAGACTGCGTGAGATAAGTTTCGCAGTCAAAAGGGAAACAGCCCAGACCCACAGCTAAGGTCCCAAATATATACTAAGTGGAAAACGATGTGGAGTTGCGAAAACAACCAGGATGTTGGCTTAGAAGCAGCCACTCATTAAAAGAGTGCGTAATAGCTCACTGGTCGAGTGACTCTGCGCGGAAAATGTAACGGGGCTAAGTATATAACCGAAGCTTGGGCTTGTGTCGTATGACACAGGGGTAGGGGAGCGTCGAATACGGGGTGAAGTCGTAGCGGAAGCAGCGGTGGACTGTATTCGAGTGAGAATGCCGGAATGAGTAGCGAGAATTATGTGGGAATCATAATGGCCGAAAATCTAAGGTTTCCTGGGGAAGGTTCGTCCGCCCAGGGTAAGCCGGG
>CAZUGK010000345.1:0-2023 GCA_964619815.1 uncultured Clostridiaceae bacterium
AATCGGTCATGCAACTTGGGCAATTCTTTGGCACTTAAAGTGGGTAGTAACAATAGCAGCTTTTTTCCCAAAGTATTTGGTTTCCAATGGGATAGTAACTATACCTACCATCATCAGTGTTGAAATGAACACTGCAATCTGCATAAAGCCGGCACCATTTTTTAGAAGTGCAGCTGCTAAAGGGAATGCTACAAATCCAGGTATGAGTGTAATTGATCCGATAAGCGATGCCAGTATCATGCCCAACCAGCCGGATTTCTGGCCTATCAATAACGATATGGTTTGAGGGCTTAGGACTGCCAACATCATACCTATCAGGAGCAATATCGATAGGAATTGTGGAAGAATATTCTCAAAAGACTTCCAGGCCTTTTTTAGTGCTGTCTTAGTCTTGCCCCTGTCTTTGTAAAAAGAAGCTGCAAGTAGCGTTATTGCAAGAAAATACAGGATTTTTGTAAACACATTGTTACCCCCATAAATTACTTTTATATTTCATTAGCCTTCAACGAAAACTATTTGCCACAGCCTCAGCCACCACCATGACTGTGACCTGAAGAACCACTTCTTACTATAACTCCAAAACCTGCTTTGCCTTCAAATATCTGATTAACACTATGGCTGCCGCATTTTGGACACTTTACACTATCTTTATCAGAGGATTTTACTAGTTCGAAAAACTTCTCTCCGCACTCCCTGCATTTAAAATCAATTAATGCCATATTATCATCTCCTTATGACTATTTATTTAGATTATTTTTATCAGTGTTGGCAAGTATAGAAAAGCTATTGATAAGAATACGGAAATCCAGAATAATATTTTTGTTACTTTACTGGTGTTCTTTTTACCTATCGCATATCTGCTCAATATATTACACCTCCTGGAAAAATGATAACCCATACCCCTGTGGGGTACAATATTATTATATTATATTAATTTGAAGTTTACAACTTAAGTTTTGAAGATTTATTGTTTTTGGTCTGGTATAATTATCTAAATGAGGTTACTATAAATATCTATTATTTCATAATAAAAGTGGTTTTTAAGGGGAGCTAAGATGTGTGAGAAGAGATTTAACGCAGATTTGGTCAAGCCTGATAGAAAGGGTGCACTGACTTATATCAATGTACCTTTTGATGCGGGAAAAGAATTAGGCGGCAAAGGCCGGATAAAGGTTGAAGGAATGATAAATGGCTGCCCATATAGGAGTATATTGATTCCAAGAGGTAATGGAGTGTATATACTTCCTATAGACAAACAAATGCAAAAACTGATAAATGTAAATGAAAGCGAACAATTGAATGTAGTGATGAGGGCACTTATGAAAACTGTTACAAATATTGATTCATGCAGAACCGGGCTGACAGAAAAAGCTGATATGGACGTACTGACAGCAATCCGGACAAGACGAAGTATACGGAAGTTTAGTGAAAAACCAGTTGAAGATAATCTTTTATATACCATTCTGGATGCCGGTCTTAATGCACCTTCTGCTAAGGATAAGAGACCATGGCACTTTATTGTTATAAGACATAGGGAAGTACTTCAGAAACTAGCTGAAATAAAGTCTGACGGGCAGATGATTGCTAGTGCCAACTTATGCATTGCTGTTTGTGGAGATAAAGTATTGGAGGGTATGGAAGCATATCTATTGGAGGATTGTGCTGCAGCAGCTGAAAACATGCTATTGGCTGCGCATGGTTTAGGGCTTGGAGCAGTGTGGTGCGGATTATATCCTGGGAAAAGCTGTTTTAAAAGAACAATTGAAATTCTTGATTTGCCTCACAAGGTAGTTCCTATAGCGTTAATTGCAATTGGACATCCTGAAGAAGAAAAGGTCGAGCAATCGAGATTCGATAGTTCGAAAATCCATTTTGACAGATGGTAGATAATGATTAAACTTAAAAGGTTAATATGGTTATAAGAATACCAGGAAAAAGTGAAATTGATATCATGAATATGGTGCTTGGGAAACCGCTGAAAAACTAAAGTTATAGAATAAATATACCAAATAAAAAATAATTA
>CAZUGK010000346.1:0-2011 GCA_964619815.1 uncultured Clostridiaceae bacterium
TTATTTTCCTTTCAGCGACTACACAGACTACACTGTTTTATCATCACGAGTTATCCGTTCATAAAACTGTATGCAGATATGAATATTCAGCAGTGAATCTCCATATTAGATGAAATGTAAATTACATATATATAAACTATACATTATATGAAATGAAAAGCTTGTAATAATTGCTTGTCTTATTAGTTCTATTTTTCTGATTATGTGAAAATAGTGGCTATATTTGTAATTATTGAGTCATGCAGCTGTCCCTTTTTCTTTATACTAACCGGTGTTTTCATCTTTGAGCTGAAGCACCAAGACGGTTTGCTATCTTGTACAAGAAAAGGAAGGGCTATGGGTATAGGTGCCTGGTCCCGGAAATAATAAAGAACTATGATTTGCATTCAAATCATAGTTCTTTAAACTGTTCCTTCCTGTCTGTGCTTTTTATGGTATCTTCTAGAAGTTACTTCGCCAAATGCATTATTCTATTGTTAAGCCTTATTATTTGTGACAGTTGCCCTCTTCCGCTTATCTTAAGGTTATTTGCGGAATCTCAGCCTCCTCAGGCTGTGCAGGAACCCTCTTTTAACTGTTTCAACAGGCTCATTTACTGCAATATTCGCCATCTTTAAAATACTTTCAAAGGATCCGGCTCCAGCGATGAACCTTGCTGGATGGCAAAAAATCGCATCGTCAATACCTATTACTTCGTTAAGCTCTTGCTCCCGTTTTCCTGCCCAGGATTTAGGGAGGCTTTTCCTGTTTCCGAAAGACCCACCGCTGCCTCGTACTGTCTGGATTAAAAACTGGTCATCTCTTGGGAAAATAACAAACAGTACTTCTTTCCCTGTATCAATCTCATTTAATATGGAAGTCCATGGATAAGGCTTATCCAATATAAGAACCTCCCGCCTCGTGCGCTTGTCATAAGCGTCTAAGACCTGCGCCTTTGCCTTCATTATAGCAACTTGTTCGCTTAATGCATTATCAAGCACTGAACATGCAAGCTTTACTGCTTCATGAAAGTACTGGTCATTTTCCGACAAATCAGCATCCCATGGCGGATTGAACCCGGAAATAATAGTCGAAATATTCATTGTCGGAATAATGCTTATAACAGTCCTAACCCCGTTATCAAGTGCATCAATGCCTTGTATTATGCTTATGTCAATATGCTGAAAAATCGAAACTGCCTCTTCCGGAGACAATTCCGGGCATTTTGAATGTATGACTTCATTACCAAACCGCCTCCAGATTAAACCGCAGGCTGCATAAGGGGTGCCGTTTTCACGGTGCTGCTTCTCAACGATATGGTGGTCAAATTCACCGTCCCCCACATCATATACTATGTCAAGACCTTCAAGTATCTCCATATCTCTGGTTCTGAAAACCTCTACATCATAAAGCTGCTTGAGTATAGCTGTTGCCATTACCTCGTCGGCATGAAACCGGCCATCATGTGTCCCAACTTTTTTGAATTCTTTTTTTATATTAATAATATCACTTCTCCTTACCGAAGCATTCAGGGGCATTAATTCCTGTCTAGTATTTGATAGAATAACTGCATATATGTAATCAACCTGATATTGCAGTACAATCATTATCATTATTATTACCATAAAAGCTGCAAAAGTATAGACTGGCTTGAAATAGGAAATTCTAAGAAAAGTGCTATGTTAATGATAGCAGCTATAGTTCAGCTAAAAGTATGCATACCACTGTGACGAATTGCACCGGGGTGTGCATTTTGTGATGTCACTGCATGAGGATAAACTTTAAACTTAAGGAGATGGATTAATTATGACAGTAGCAACCGCTGATGAACTGATGCAAAAAATAACAGAAATAAGGAATTCGCAGAAAATATTCGCTGCTTATACCCAAGAGCAGGTAGACGAGATTTTCAGGCAAGCAGCAATGGCTGCAAATAATGCAAGAATTGAACTTTCTAAAATGGCTGTTAATGAGACCGGAATGGGTATTGTAGAAGACAAAGTCATAAAAAATCACTTCGCTTCAGAATACA
>CAZUGK010000347.1:0-1112 GCA_964619815.1 uncultured Clostridiaceae bacterium
TAAAAAAGGAAACATCTCAATAAATTGAGATGTGATAATTTATAATGAAGTTATAAGTTTCTATAAATTATGGAATTCATGTGTAAAACGTTTTAGTAAAATATTTTTAAGATTATGTTATTATATTGAATATCTATCATAATTTAATATATAATAATAAATGCTAAGAAGGATTATATATTTAAGTAGTAGGGGGAAGAAGTAATGGAATTAAAGGAAAAGATTCGTATTATAGAAGGATTTCCAAAGGAAGGTATTAGTTTTAAAGATGTAACAACAATACTTGATGATAAAGACGCTTTTAAATATACTGTAGATACTATTGCTGAACATCTTAAAAGTAAAAATGTAGATGTGGTAGTAGGACCAGAAGCTAGAGGATTTTTATTCGGAGCACCTATAGCATATGCTTTAGGAGTTGGTTTTGTTCCTGTTAGAAAGAAAGGTAAGCTACCTTGCGAAACTGTAAGTGTTAGTTATGATTTAGAATATGGAACAGATATATTAGAAGCTCATAAGGGTTCCATAAAGCCAGGTCAAAGAGTAGCTATTGTTGATGACTTGCTTGCAACAGGAGGAACTATACAGTCTGTAGCAAAGCTTGTAGAGGCATTAGGTGGAGAAGTAGTAGCTATGGATTTTGTTATTGAACTTACTGAATTACACGGAAGAGATAAACTTGAAAAATATGATGTATTGTCTCTTGTAGATTATGATATATAAAGAAATATACACCAAATAAATTCGCACATTTTAATTTATAATGAGTGAAAAATATCTATAAATTATGCAAAAAATAAAAGTTTGAAAGTCTATACTAAATAGTATATAATGGTAAGTAAAATATGATGGCTGGTTAGTTAAACCAGCCTTTGATTTTAGGGGAGTAAAATATGCTGGAAAAACTGTTGAATCAAGTAGAAAAAAATTGTATAAATTATGATATAGAACTTATAAAAAAGGCATATAATTTTGCTTTCAATGCACATAATGATCAAAAAAGAGAATCTGGAGAGCCTTATATTATTCATCCTATAGAAGTGGCAGGAATACTTGCTGAAATGGGTTTGGATACCAGTACGATTGTTGCAGGGCTTCTTCATGATGTAATT
>CAZUGK010000347.1:1122-2010 GCA_964619815.1 uncultured Clostridiaceae bacterium
GTAAAGAAGTAGCAGATTTAGTAGAAGGCGTTACTAAACTTGGTAAAATTCAATATAAAACCAAGGAAGAACAGCAGGCGGATAATGTAAGAAAGATGCTCTTAGCTATGGCTCGTGATGTAAGAGTTATACTTATAAAGTTAGCGGATAGATTACATAATATGAGAACCCTAAGATACATGACTGTAGAAAAGCAAAAGGAAAAGGCAAAAGAAACTTTTGATATATATGCACCACTTGCTCATCGTCTAGGGATTTCAAAGATAAAATGGGAACTGGAAGATTTGGCTTTTAGATACATAAATCCTAACGAATATTATGATTTGGTAAAAAAAATTGCAGAAAAAAGAGCTGAAAGAGAAGCATACATAGAAATGATAACAAAATCGCTTAAGGAAAATCTCGAAAGAACAGGTATTGAATCTGAAATAGAGGGACGCCCTAAGCATTTTTATAGTATTTACAGAAAAATGGTAAATAAGAACAAAACTTTAGAACAAATTTTTGATTTGACAGCAGTTAGAATATTAGTAGATAGTGTGAGAGATTGCTATGCAGCACTTGGAATCGTGCATACTATGTATAAGCCAATTCCAGGTAGATTTAAAGATTATATTGCTATGCCAAAACCTAATCTTTATCAATCCTTACATTCCACAGTAATAGGTCCACAGGGAAAGCCATTTGAAATACAGATAAGAACTTTTGAAATGCATAAAACAGCTGAATATGGTATTGCTGCTCACTGGAAGTATAAGGAGAATAAGAACCCTAGTACTAACATGGATTTAAAGTTATCTTGGTTACGAGATATGTTAGAGTGGCAAAGAGAAACTTCTGATGCAGCAGAATTTATGGAAGGTTTTAAAATAGATTTGTTTTCCGATG
>CAZUGK010000348.1:0-2009 GCA_964619815.1 uncultured Clostridiaceae bacterium
AAAGTTGCTGTAGGATATGGCTTTGCAATAAAGTCTGAAGGTGCTGATGCGGCGAAAAACAGAGCATTAGCTTGTTTTGATGCATCTGTTTCCTCAAAACTGTCCTCAACAAAAAGCTATTGGGATTCAAAGCTCAGGGCAGTACCTGCACCAACCCAGTGGGGAATAACTGCTGTTAATGCAGGAACTATTACCCCCGCACAGCATAAGAGGAGCTATTATGCCGCGTGGACCTTCCAGTTGTCAAATATTATTGCAGAGACTCCGGAGAAATCATACAATTTCAGACAAATAGGCTGCGGAAAACCTTCTCTTTGGGGTGAAGGCTCAAATAAAAGCCCTAATTTCTCAGCCTGGGAATCGCTGTATCAGACTCAGCAGATTTCATTGGTCGATCCCGGCACAGCCTGGAGCTCCATAGAAGGGTATCTTTCACTGACAGACCAGAACGGCTGGATTGACGGTGAGTGTCTACCTTCGCAAAAAGCTCATACAGCATGGATTGTCTATAACATGGCTCCTGATTCTCAGAGACTTGCAGCTGTATATCCGGCGATTAAGAGGTATTTACTTTGGAGAGAGGCGCACCCATACTGGATATTAAACGGTGAAGGAAATTCCTCTTCAAGGGATGTTGCGTTTGTAACAGAATTTTTAAATGATGTGAAATATGCAATAAAAATGTGTGAAGAGTTGGGTTATAGCAGCGATATTACAATGTGGCAGGGAAAATATGACTCAATGAAAGCAAACATAGGTACATGGTTCACTTCGCCAATAAAGCAGTATACTTACTATTATACAGATACGGGACATTATACTGCTGATGGCATGGATAACATAGGGGCATATAATTACGTTCTTGAGCCATTGCTTTTGCAGGATCTTTCTGCTTCACTTGATCAGACATACATGGATACCTTTATGTCTGTACTCGACAAGCAGGAGGAACTGGCTGGTTTTGGCTGGCTTAAATATGGAGATGCTGTAAATATAGTATACGGATTGATTAACAGAGGATACATTTCGGAAGCAAACCAATTTATGGATGCATGCCTAAAAAATATAATTACAATTGGAGAATTTTCAGAAGAAATGCAAGCAGGTAAGTATACAGTTTCCGGAGTTAACCCATCATCATTTACTTCATCTGCCATGATTGAGTTTACACTTGTGAAAAACGGAATGAGATATGATGATGGAGTCCCAGAGGCTATCAGCACTACGCAGAGTTCTATATCTGCAGTATTCCAGTCTCTTGAGGAGTTTGATTCTGTTGATGATTGGAATGCTTTTACCTATAACTCCTCCATATCTACCGACGGCAGTGTTGCCACTATTACCTGCGGCAGCGGAGACAGCTATGGTACAGTAGCCAAGACTGTTAATTATAATGTGGATGATTTTCCGTACCTGGTGATAAAAACAGAGCTGGGTACAGGTGCCAAATTTGCAGTAAAAGTAAATGACGGTGGAACAGATATCGTTCTGCATGGCCCGAATGTAAATGCAGGTAAAATAGTATATAACCTGAAGAACGGTACAAACTGGAGCGGACAGAAGACTTTCCAGATTAAGCTATTCTCAGTAGGAGGAAGCGGCAAGATTTTAAAAGCAGACTACATAAAGGCTGCCAGAATTGACAGAAATACATTGCCAAATTCCATAACACTTGAGGATTTTTCAGGAATAAGTGATTGGGACAGACTTCAGTACAATGCAGCTATAAGCACTAATGGAAATGTTGCTACCATTACTTGCGGTAGCGTCACCACTTACGGTACGAAAAGTAAAAGTGTCAGTTACAACGTAGACCTTTATCCAAACCTTGTTATTTCGATTCCAGAGGTAGGTAGCGGTGCAGCATGGGCTCTGAAGGTTAATGACGGAGGTACGGATATAGTTTTGCAGGCTGACACAAATGTCAGCGGAACAATGACCTATAACTTGAAATCTATTACAGGATGGAATGGAATGAAGACTTTTCAGATCAAGCTCTTCCCGATCGG
>CAZUGK010000349.1:0-415 GCA_964619815.1 uncultured Clostridiaceae bacterium
TCCCTCAGCCATTTTTTATAGAAAGGCGCTGCCAACACAAGAAAACATGCCGTCCTTATAAACACCTGCACATCACCCGTCCAACCAAGGCGTTCATCTCTTTGAGGACAATCGGTAGGCACATCAACAAAGTTTCCCTTAAGACTCCATAATATATTGTGCTGCAGCCTGTTAAGCAATTCATCAGAGCATTCGAATGTCCCAGTCCTTTCCATTGCTGTGTGAAGAACAACTCCCAAAAAGTTTTCAAGTTCGGGGACACCTGGATATTCTTCCACTTTAACGTATCTGAAACCCTGAAAGGTAAAGTTGGGTTCATACCACTCTTCACCTTCACCCTTAAGTGTATATTCAATAGTTTGTTTTGCAGATCTTAAATTTTTAGTATAAAAGTTCCCATCATTGTCAAGCACCT
>CAZUGK010000349.1:425-1955 GCA_964619815.1 uncultured Clostridiaceae bacterium
CTTTACTGCCACGTGATCCGCTGACTCTGAAGCGAAGCCAGCCAACCATATTTTGGCCCATGTCAATAACTGTTTCGCCTGACGGTGTCTTAATGAGACTTATGGGCTTCAAGGTTTCAATAATCCGTACCGGTTCGCATTCCTGCGCTACGAGATTACTTTTATCCATCTCAATCTTATAAACAGGTGACCATGTAGCATCATCAAACTCTGGCTTGTTCCAATCGGGTATTTCACATCTTGCATCATAAATTTCACCATTGTATATTCCGGACATTAATATAGGCCCTTTTGACCATTTCCAGCTCTCATCAGACAGAACTGTCTGTTCACTGCCATCCATATATTTTATATGAAGCTGCAGCACTAGAGCAGTTCTTTTACCATACAGTTCCCTGTTACCAACCCGTCCGATAAAGTCACCCCTGAACCACCCATCACCAAGCATGGCACCAAGTGCATTGCTGCCCTCTATAATCAAATCCGTTACATCATAAGTCTGATATTGCAGCCGTTTTTTATAGCTGGTCCAACCAGGAGTCAGTTGATTTTCGTCTACAGAGTTACCATTCAGGCTTATTTTGTATAGCCCGTGACTGGTAACATAGATTCTTGCAGAAACAATATTACCTTTTACATCAAATTTCTTTCTCAGTAAAGGAACTGAAGCATCTGAAATACTGTTTTCAGCTTCATGAGATATAAAATCCGACTTCCATTCCCTGAAATCTAGAATACCGGTTTCAAAAAAGCCTGTTTCGCTCCATTGGCTTCTATTCCCTTTATTGTCAGTCACCATTACTCTGTAGTAATAACGCGTTCTTGAAAGCAATTCTGCGCCCTGATACTCCACCTGCACAGAGTTGTTAGATTTCACCATGCCACTATCCCATAACAGCCTGAAAAAATTCCGTTCTTCCGCTGATACCTGTATATGATAGGAAGTCTGAAGAATTTCTTTTTCTTCAGATTCTAAAACCCAACTGAACATGGGTTTTGTTTCGCCAATACCAATAGGATTTTGTAAATATTCACATCTTAACCTTGAAACTGTCAGCATAGCATCAATTCCTTTACAAATACACTATAGGTATCATCATGCTGCTTCTCAAAATAAAATCCCTTTAGCTTTTTTTCAGGGTAAGGATTTCTATAAATACATTCGTAGAATGTTTCATTTCCTATCTTTAACGGACGTGTGGACAAAGAAGCTTCTGAGAGTAACTTATCATTATCAGCTCCCCAAGAAACATCTTTGTTTGAAATATTTGTTCCGTATATTACCGGAAGCAGCGCTTGGCTTCCATCTTCATACATCAAAATGTAGTTCCCAAGTCTGTATATCTCCTCTTCAATAAACACTCCATCAAAAAAAAGCTTATATTCGATTCTTTTATCAGTGGTGTGGATTACTTTTATATACTTTTCTGCTGTTGCAGCTTTAGTTTTATTTTTAAAGTACGTTAATGCATCCTGATAATTGTAATCGAACAGCTCGTTCAATACTCTCCCTCTTACTTCTGAGAACAT
>CAZUGK010000350.1:0-1943 GCA_964619815.1 uncultured Clostridiaceae bacterium
TTTGCGGGTGAAGCTCTTGATCAGTTCTGCCGTTTTTTTCAAGACCTGATCACCGATCGGATGGCCCCAGGTGTCATTGATGGTTTTGAAGTGATCCAGGTCAAACATCAGCATCGACAAGTCTTCTTTGTAGCGCTCGGCCCGGGCCATTTCCTTTTCGGCAAATTCTTCGATAAAGTAACGATTATACAGCCCGGTAAGTTGATCATGATAGCTTAAATATTCCAGTTGGTGATGCTGCAGCCTTAATTGAGCAGCTATTGTAAACTGATGGCGCAGCTGCCACCATACCAGGGCGGCAGCGATTAGGACGAGCAGGGAAAAACCGCCGGCAAAGAAATAGGCTTCCTGACTTTGGGCTTTTGACCGTGCCATTGCTGTGGCTTTGGGCATAGAGGCCATAAGTACCAGTGGATAGTTCGTCAGGACATGAAAAACTCCGATGTCGGTTCTACCATCGAGTGGAGATGGGGCTTCATAGGAACCGGCGGTGATTCCCTGGTTAATATAGTCTTCAAATATCGGGTGGTTGTTAAATAATTCAGCGGTGTTTTTTCCTTGCGGTGGCATGGGGGCTCGGGCGAGAAACGTTCCATCCTGCAGCAGCAGGGTGATCGCAGTGTGTTCAAGATTTAGCTTCTGCAATGCCGTATCGAGGTAATTTTGATCAAGGGCCAGTGCGATCAGACCGCCGAAACCTCCGGCGGGGGTTTGATAGCGGCGGCTGAGAAAAATAGAAGGTTTTTCGGTGGAGAGGCTGATCCAGGCCGAGCCGATATAAAGCTGATCGGCAGTGCTGACAGACGCCTTCTTAAAATGTTCGCTGTCGGCAATATTCATCGAGGGTGGTAATGGCAGGGCACTGTAGATAAAATACCCCTGGTTATCGGTCACGGCGATATTAAAAATAGATGGGGATTGGCAGAGCTTTTCCAGCAAAAGCTGATGTTCTGGCAGGATTTTTCCGTGATTTTCAAGATCGAGTTGAGTGAAGAGCAGAACCATATCAATTTTTGACAGCATCTGGTTGATGTTTTCTTCAAGGACCAGAGCGTTATTGGAATTGTCCTCATAGATTTCTTCGAGATCCGCATCGGCATAGCGTTCGGCAAGCGTGCCGGCCAGATAGAAAGACAGCAGGCAAAGGCCGGCTGCAGTGGCGCACAGCCCGAAGCGCAGCCACTGTAGGACGGAATGGTTCAGGTATTTCCAGACAGTCATCGTATCACCTCATCAACCCTTATTTAACGATGATATTAGACAAAGAGGCAGGCGATTCCTCTGGAGGGCAGAAATGTTTTTTCTTGACAGGCAGAGTGTTCTGCCTTAATATGAACATATGAACAATTATTCATATGTTCATATTAAGGAGGGTATAAAGTGGCAGAAAAACAGGAACTGGAACGCTGTAGCTGTGGCGTTATTCATAGGGACGTAGTGGAACGGGTAAAGACAGGCTTGCCGGCGGAGGAAGATCTTTATGATTTGGCCGAACTCTTCAAGGTCTTCGGGGATTCGACGCGGATAAAAATCATGGCGGCACTGTTTAAATCCGAGATGTGCGTCTGTGATATTGCCAATTTATTTCATATGACCCAGTCGGCTATTTCTCATCAGCTGCGGGTGCTGAAACAGGCCAGACTGGTAAAAAACAGGAAAGATGGCAAGGTGGTATTCTATTCGCTGGATGATGATCATGTAAAACAGATCTTTGACCAGGGGTTGAGCCATATCAATGAAGGCTGAGGTGAGGATATGGAAAGCAAAAATGATTTGCAGCTCTATGTAAAGGGACTTGACTGTGCCAATTGTGGGCTAAAAATTGAAGCGGCAGCGCGGGCTGTTGAAGGCGTCAGCGCTGCGCAGCTCGATTTTGTCGGCCGAAAATTGCATGTGAAAATAGATGGCAGCGGGGATGTTCAGCAGATTACTGCGGCCATCGG
>CAZUGK010000351.1:0-1924 GCA_964619815.1 uncultured Clostridiaceae bacterium
TTATAGCAATAAATAGCCGTTTATCATAGTAATTTTAGGTAATTGGATGACAATATTGAACCACATAATTAAAAATACACCAATTGGTGTATTTTTAATTTATCAGAGAACTTATAAGCTGACTATATATCTTTTCTGAAGAATTTTTCCATTTTTCGCAGACCTGCCTGGCCTGTTTTGCAGATACTACACTAAGCTTGAGGTCTATCAGCACAAGTTCTTTTTCAATAACCTTCAGGCTTACTATGTATTCTTTATCGCTTACTTTGTTATATTCTGCAATTACTTGGGATTCCTTCTTAAGGCTATCCTTATTTTTTGCTATGTATGCGTTGATTATGTCAGAGGTATTTTTTGAAATCCTTTGTTCAAATACTTCAACCGCTTTCCTGCCGATTTCAGTAGTCGCGAAGCACTGTTTTTTCTGGTGCACCACCTGTTTTATCATCCCGGTCTCTTCCAGCTCTGATATGCACTGCTGAAAAGTGAAAAAGTCCAGAAGGTTATTCTCAAGTACAGCATTTGTAATCTGTGTCTTAGTGAGAGGTATGTCCATATTGCTTAAAAGATACAATATTAGAAGCTTTTTATCAGCCAGAACTCCACTATCCAAAATCATGCTATCATCTCCTTGCAGACTGACCTTATGTAGTACAATAAACTAATTATAGCACAGTTGATTTTATATAGGCAAAAACAAAAATCAGACATATCTCAGTCTGATTTTTGTTTTTTATATGCGACTATTTACCTTCAAGCTGTTGCTCTGCCATTGTAATCAGTTTCTTAACCATGCTTCCTCCGACCCTTCCGCAGTCCTTTGAGGATAGATTTCCCCAATAGTCCTCGGAGCCTTGGTGTACCGGCAAATTTAATTCTGAAGCAATTTCATATTTCATATTATCAAGAGCCGAATGAGCTGTTGGCACCTTTAAGCCTTTATTGTATCTTCCGCTTCCTGCAGCCATTTATAAACCCTCCTTAAATATTAAACATTATAATTTGTATTAATCTGAGTTAAATTTCCCTGCTGCACTATTAATTTAACCTTTTCGTAAAAAAATATGTTAGAACATTATGTTTTTATGAATAATATTATAGTTTGGTGCATATAATTATAGTTTCAGGAAATATAATATTCCTATGGTTATATATGCTGAAAAAAAGATTTATGATTTTCAAAGGTAATAGAAGGTAAATTTTAAGGGCAAGTGAAAAAACTTGCCCCAGTGCGGTTCATATTAAGTCAGCTTTCTTTTTATCGGGATTTTCCTTCCCTTATTAGTACCATTTCTGTGAATACCTTGCTGTTGTACTTTCTGCGATTCTGCTTCCCTGTGGAAGTGTCTGTCTTGCGGCAATATCAGTTCTCTTGAGAATTCAACAGTTTGACCTGCGATATTCGTAAACTTGCTGCGCCTGTTTGACATATTTTGCACCTCCAATGTCTATAAAAGTACATTATTATTTTGCCCCATAATTAAATTTGAAAGCAAAAATTTTCAGCTGATTAATTACATATATTGAATAATCTGCCAATTTGCATATTGGCAGAAGTTGTCGAAATGTATAAATATTTCTGGTATAATTGTTATATAATGAATCGAAAGGAGCAACACATGAAACAATTCAAGCAGTTATTTATACTATTTATCGCACTTGTGATGGCACTTAGTTTTATCGGCTGCACACCTCAAACAGCGGAAAAAGCTCCAAAGGTTCCGGAGCAGGATCAGCCGTCACCTGTAGAACAGGATAAGCAACCACAGGTTAGTGATCCAATCAGTGACAATACTGAAGATAAAAAGCCCGAAGTCGGTTTGAAAGAAATAAAAGCCAATGAAAACGGACAGGTAATGATACTGATGTATCACGGCATTGGTGACAAGGAAGCGGAATGGGTCAGGACGGCAGACAACTTCAG
>CAZUGK010000352.1:0-1198 GCA_964619815.1 uncultured Clostridiaceae bacterium
AAAAATAGATGGTGCAAGCGAATTCAGAATATACGGCACAATAGTACTTCCACTGTCAAAACCGGCACTTGCCACCGTAGGCTTATTTATTGTACTTCAATACTGGAATGATTGGTGGCTTGGAATGCTGTTTATACAACGGAACAATAAAATCGTTCCGTTACAGCTGATGCTTTATAAGATGATGGCATCTATTGAGTTTCTGAGCAGTGGGATGAGTAATAAACCTACAATTAATGTTCAATTTCCAAGTGAGTCTGCAAGAATGGCAATGTGCGTTCTTGCAATCGGGCCTATGCTATTTGTATTCCCGTTTTTCCAGAAATATTTTGTAAAGGGACTTACCGTAGGAGCAGTCAAAGGTTAACTAAACTTTATATGCTGCTCTTGAGGAGCAGCAATAATAACAATATAATAATTTTATGGGGGTATAAAAATGAAGAATGTAAAGAAAGTCATTAGTCTGGGTATCTGCAGTGCTTTACTGTTAACATCGCTGTTGACTGGCTGCGGAACAAAATCCGAAACCGCAGCATCATCCGCATCTTCTGCATCAAGTAGTCAGTCGGCAGCAGCAGTCACTACAGAAGCAGGGTTAGAGCCGGTAGAACTATCCTGGTACTATGTATCCGGACCTCAAACAGACCAAGATGCCGTATTTGCAAAGTGTAATGAAATTATTCAAAAGGAAATAAATGCAACTGTGGATTTTGTACCATTGGATTGGGGTACTTCCGAAGACAAGGTTAAGGTTATGGTGGCCTCGGGTGATAAATTTGATCTCCTATTTACCTCAAGCTGGAGACATCCCTATACATCATATGCAGCCAACAATGCATTTCTTCCATTGGACAGCCTTCTGTCAGAATACGGGCAAAATATTAAAAAGCTTATACCTGACAGTTTCTGGGATGCAGTTCAGGTAAACGGAAAGATTTATGGTATCCCAAACTATCAATATAGTGCCAGTGCAGCAGGATTGTGGTTTAAGAAGGATTTGGTTGAAAAATACAACTTTGATTACAAGAGTGTAAAAAAATGGACTGATATAGAGCCTTTCCTTCAGACAGTTAAGGAAAAGGAACCGGCAATGTTTCCTATAAACACCAACAACAAAGGTATGTGGGGCAAAGTAATGTCTTCAATGGGCTGGATAGGTCTTACAGGTGCTTTTGATATGTATGATCCTGTAAACAAT
>CAZUGK010000352.1:1208-1915 GCA_964619815.1 uncultured Clostridiaceae bacterium
CACCTGAATACAAGGAATACCTGAAGGTTGTACAGAGCTGGTATCAAAAAGAATATATCAGAAAAGATATAATAAGCGTTAAAGAGGATGAAAACAGTCCGGAATTAAAATCAGGAAAATATGCCTGTGGCTGGGTAGGTACTATGAAGCCCGGTGCTGAAGCTGAACTTAAAACTAACTGGGGGTATGATGTTGTAACTGTACCTCTCGGAGAAGCAGTGCTCACTACTGGAGCAGTAACAGCAACACTTACAGCTATAAGCAGAACCTCTGAGAACCCGGAAAGAGCAATGATGCTGCTTAACCTGCTGAATACCGATATAGCTCTTTATAACACATTGTGCTATGGTATTGAAAATGTTCATTATAAGAAGGTAAGTGATAACCGTATAGAGTTTCTGCCGGACCAGACCAAATACAACCCTGGTATAACTTGGCAGGTTGGTACACAGTTCAACTCATATTTTACACCTGGAACCGCTGATACAGCATGGGAAGAATCAAAGCAAATAAATACTTCAGCAAAGAAAAGTGCACTACTTGGTTTTGTTCTTAATCCAGAAAATATCAGTGCTGAGATTAGCCAATGCCAGAGAGCAGATGATGAGTTTACACCTGGAATGCAAGCAGGAGCAATCAGTGAAGAAAAAGCGCTCCCTCAGTTACTTGCGAAGCATAAGGCTGCCGGCTTGGAAAAAGTCCATGCG
>CAZUGK010000353.1:0-1901 GCA_964619815.1 uncultured Clostridiaceae bacterium
ATACAGTTAAGTGTTTTCCGTTTTTGTTTTTCAGTTCAACTGCGTAAGTCCTATTTATATTTAAGTTTAAAAGCATGCATGTTAATAGTTGATAAATTCTCAAGTATCCTCTTACAGATAAACATAAATTACCAGGTGATAATATGGAAACAGAAATAATGAGGATAGGATTTCCCTTCCCGATACTATTCTAGACAAATTTGATGAAGTTATCAAAAAAGAGGTTATTCTTCTCGTTCTGTGAGATGAGCAGGCTGGTTAAACCAGGCTTGCCCCTGATGATTGCAGATCTTCACCTGTCATTTTTCGGTCTGCGTCAATAATATATGAATGAAGCTGTAAGCAAATATTTTATAAAGTAGGAAAGTCCTGCCAATATGTTTTGATATGCTCATTATGCAAGCTATTATTGGATACGGATGCTTGATCTGTCATCTGCTCTTTCAGTAGTCACATTTTGGATAAAATTGGAAAAATTGAGGGTTACAGACTAATTTTGGATTTTGGGATCTGTCCATTACAGGATATCTTTATCTGCACATATTATATGATTAATTTTATATATTTGGTGATTATTAAAACTGCTGAGCAGATTGATTCTCTTTCTTCCATGAAATGAGATTGTAGAATCGTACTCTGGCTAAAGCGAAGGATTTCAGCAAAATCTCTGAATTTTATGATAATACACTTACGTAAGATCAAAAGTAAGATTATAAGCTCATTTTTATAATTGGAGAAAGGCAATGGGAGAAAAACTGAGAAATTCTGGTATTGATATTATTGGGAATGTGTCATGGGGAACACACTTTTGCCAATTTTACCAGACAAAAAAAGACTTGATGGATATCCTTGTGCCTTATTTTAAAGCAGGGTTGGAAAATAACGAATTTTGCATCTGGGTCACATCACAATCTATGGAAGTAGAGGAGGCAAAAGAAGCCCTGAAAAGAGCCGTTCCCGATTTTGATATTTATCTGGAGAAAGGACAGATAGAAATTTTTCCCTACACTCGTGGGTACATAAATGAGGGTGTTTTCGATCCTGAAACAGTCATAAACGGATGGGGTGAAAAATTAAAAAAGGCTCTGGATCGTGGTTATGATGGACTGAGGGCAACAGGGGACACTTGTTGGCTGGAAAAAGAAGGTTGGAATGATTTTGTTGATTATGAGAATAAAATAGACTATGTCATTGAAGAACATCCGATGATAGCTCTATGTCCATATCATCTCGGTACGCGCAATGCAGCCGAAGTTCTTGACATCGCTTTTAACCATCAGTTCTCGTTGATTAAAAGGGCAGAAAAATGGGAGCGGATAGAAAATTTCGGAAGAAGAAGGGCAGAAAAGGCTGTTGTTCAGGCTGCAAAAGACTGGGAACAAACCTTTGATGCTGTTCCGGACCTTATATCCATACTTGATACTGAATTCAGGGTTGTCCGTGCGAATAAATCCATGGCATTAAGGCTTGGAGTAACACCAGAAGAGTGCGTAGGATTGACCTGTTATCGTGCCATGCACGGAACAGATGAACCACCCTCTTTTTGCCCGCATAAGCAGGTTCTTGAAAATGGACTTGAATACATTACAGAAGTTCATGAAGATGTTCTGGGTGGTGATTTCTTATTAAGCGTCTCACCATTATATGATCCTGATGGAAAAGTCACCGGGTGTGTTCATGTTGCCCGTGATATCACAGAAAGAAAGCGGGCAGAGAAAGCGCTTAAAGAGAGCGAAGAGCGTGAGCGAGCTCGCTCAAATGAGCTGGAAGTGATATTGGATGCTGTACCTGCTGCTGTGTGGATTACTCACGAGCCCACGGCACTGCAGATCACTGGGAATCGGCTGTCCTATGAATGGCTCAGAATTCCTGAAGGTGCAAACGCATCCAAATCTGCCCCA
>CAZUGK010000354.1:0-808 GCA_964619815.1 uncultured Clostridiaceae bacterium
TCTATCGAGCAAATCAATGATGCTGTTGCATCTCTGGAGATTGAGCTCACCGAAGAAGAAATTCGAGCATTACAAGCACGATATAAACCACGCTATGACTGGCAGGGTGTTTCCGATGAAGCCGAATTGGATGCTATTCGGAAACGTATTCCTGGAATGGAGTTGAAATGAAAACTATGACAACACCACAGCCAAAAGTCTGATCTGGAATATTGCAATAACTCAATCTAATTTGATTTAGATTTCTACAAAGAATTAACGGGTGTATTTTCTTAACGAAGATACCCCGCTTTTTTTATGCCCTTTTTTGGCAGTCAGGCACCCTATATAGATTTCCTAAAATCAGTTGGTGTAACACCAATCCTTTTCTTAAAAATCTGTGAAAAGTAACTGCAACTGCTAAAACCGCATAAATCACAAATGTGGGCAATGGTGTAATTGGTGTTTGTAAGAAAATCTTTCGCCTTCTCAATTTTGAAAGTTAAAAGATATTCAAAAGGAGTCATTCCGGTGTGCAATTTAAAGATTCGCAGAAAATGAAATAAGCTATAATTTGTTTCGCTCGCCAGGGTATGTAAAGATATTGCACTTTGATAATTGTCAGAAATATAGTCAAGGGCTCTTTTGATACTTTTTTCATCACTGTATATTTTGGCATTGGCCATTTGCCTCGAAAAATTATGAGAACCTTCCCGTAAAAGAATTACTGAAGCTTGAACAGCAAGGTTTTCAAGTATTAGCTCAGAGCCTGGCTGATTGGCAGTACTTTCATGGATGAAGGCATGGATTATATTTTTAAGTTCCGGTC
>CAZUGK010000354.1:818-1115 GCA_964619815.1 uncultured Clostridiaceae bacterium
AACAAGAATTATTCATTTCCAGTTTTGCGGAGCCATACATCTCTTCCGCAGAGGACTGAATAAGGGCATTGTCAAAGTAGAGAACAAAAGCTCTGAAATCCGGGATTTGGGTATCAATAACCCGGTGTTGCTGCAAGGGGTTGCAAGGAAAAACACTTTCTTTTTTCAAGAGGTATTGTTTGTTATCCATCAACGTATGATTGGCCGTACTCACCGGAATCAGGAAATGATAGTGTTCACTGATGCATTCTTCATACGGTATAAAAGAAGTATCGATAATCATAAAGTTACTGCTTT
>CAZUGK010000354.1:1125-1883 GCA_964619815.1 uncultured Clostridiaceae bacterium
ACAAGTCATTTCGGAATCCGGAAATGTCGGGCTTATCGTTTGTACGAAAGATGACATGTTTGATCCTCCCGTGATCCACAATTAGTTATAAAGTATAGTGGGGTACATCCCATAGGATATCTCCAGGTAAATTTTAATACAAATGGATTTGGATGTAAATTATCTACAATGGAGTTAAGAATTTAAAACAGAGCAATAAGTCTAAAAAAAGTAAGCAATCAACATAAAATATGAAAGCCGGTTACATGTTATGCTCACAAAGAATGAAATGTAAACGACTATTCATTAGTCAGATACAAACGAGAGAGCGTTTCGGCCTCGGAATACCTACTTTAGGAGAGGGGAGTATAACGATGACAATGACTCGCCAAAAGAAACGCATTTTATCTGGGGTACTGGTGTTTGCCATGACAATCTGTTTATTACTGGGCGCTGAGGAGGCCGTATATGCGGCGGAATATACTGTAGGCAATCAAACAGCTCTGTTGGCTGCCATTGCTGCCAATGGCAATCATACAATTACGCTTAGCGCAGACATCACCACGACGGAGGGCATTTCCGTCAGCGGGAAAGACATTACATTTAATTTGAACGGGCATAAACTAAATATCCGGGATAGTGTTGATTTCGGACTGAGAGTCACGAATGGAACGGTTGCTATGAATGGCACGGGTGAGTTAAATGTCATAGGGACTACATACGGCTTGCAGGTTAACAGTGGCGGAACAGCTACAGTTACCTCAGTTGAAGCAAAGGGA
>CAZUGK010000355.1:0-1851 GCA_964619815.1 uncultured Clostridiaceae bacterium
CATGAAAACATCAACCGCATAATGATGGACGATCTAAATCCACAATTAAAGATTTTACCTTTCGTCCTGCATATACCATAGACACTTCTGTCTCCATTTGCAAGTTCCGCAGACTTCTTCAGGATGGGATGCATTAGCCAGTTGAGAATTGATTAACCTAAAGGCTTCATCTGCCTTCATAATTGTTCCTTCTTTTATCCTTAATTTCTCCATAACAAACAAATCCATATTTCGGATTCTGCGAGAGATAACTGATTCTTGCGCGGTGCATTCCTTTTTGCTTGGGCAGGAAGCACAAATTACATCACATTTGGATACCAGTTTCAAATGTCTTGACGGAAAAGTCCTTATCTCTGAAATTATGGCTCGTAAATTAGCCACAAAAGCAGGGCTGTACCCATAACCCTGAAAGCCTTGTATACAACACAGGTGATGAGCTCTGATCTTCAGGCATTTATATTTTGTTGCAGAATCAGATCCAGCTATGTTTGATTTTTTGAGCATGCGTTTCTCCAGGACTTAAAACTCAAAAAGGAAAAAATTAATTATGTTAAACTCATTCTATAATGTCAATTCCTGAATCCGTTAAATGGGGTAATTCCTGAATAGGTAGTGTTATCGAAGGGGCCTCTGAGTACTTTGCAAAGAGAATATCATAACCTGTTTTAAGTCCTAGCATGATATTGAGATTAGTAAGGTCATCGTTCAGGAGCAGGGCTTGGCCTATAGGATTGCAAACTGTTTCAAACTCCAAGTCTTCGGATTTTTTAATTCCTAGGCTACCTTTCTCGAAGCTGCAGACTTTACAGCAAACTGAACACACATCGAAATATTTTGAAAGAATTTCATAAACAAGCCTTGCTTCTCGTTCGTACTCAATACAGAAAGCGAGTCCTATTTTTTTGTAACCAATACTTTTTGCATAGATAGTTATTTCTTCTAGTTTTGTCCTTTGTATATTATTTGACTCAAGCCACGCAGAGACCTGAATCGACTTCAAATCTTCGCCTGTATACTCAAGCCCAGATTTTATCACAGAACAGTTTTTGCCTTTAGTGCATTCCTTAACCCTGCATAACGCGCACTGCACACTCTTTTTCTCCTGGATTTTTAATATGAATAAGGTATTATATGGTCACAGATAAGTTATGAAAGTATAAATATTTCTATAAAAAATATACAAATATATTATTAGAGTTCTGGGCATAAGATAAGAAAAGTTAAAACAAAAATATTCTGGAACATACATTTTTGCATAATGAGGATTTCCATGTTCATGTCTCCGTTCCGCGCGGGCATTTTTTCTCGCACCTTTGAGTAATCTTGTCCTCTAGGCAGGCTAAGGTTTAACTGACCACATATTTGCACTTATATGCACCAAAAGCACGCATATGCACCAAAAGCACGCAAAGAACTGTATACATTCTATTTCCCATTAGGTATACTTCTATATCATTTTGTGAAGATGCTCAGAAGGCAATTTCGTGTTCACCATGTGGGTCTGTTCGCAGGAAGATGCATCATAGGTAAGAATATCAAGAAGAGCTTCTGAGAAGGTCTGAATGCTGCCAGAATGAAAATAGCTCTCGTCCTTACTACAGGAAAAGCTATCGAGATAAAAGGCGGTAACTATATTAGCGCTGAAGGCGGTGACATTAGTGAAGATACTGACACGTAAAAGAGAAATCTGAAAACTCGAATAAGTGAAAAATGCAGAAACTTTATACAGGCGATAAAAATGACAGATAAGGTTCAACCACTTGAAAGCTTGTCGAAAAAGCCAGAGGAACCAAAAATAGTAGTCAACCTCAGGCGCATCAAACGCAAGATCATGATAATGAGCGGGAAAGG
>CAZUGK010000356.1:0-1827 GCA_964619815.1 uncultured Clostridiaceae bacterium
GTGGCCCTGTCTTCGAAGCATGGCACGAAGGCATTCCTGTCGCTTGCTCGGCTGTTACATCTCTACCAGAGCAGGTTGGAAATGCCGCTTTGTTATTCAATCCTAATTCCACTAAAGACATAGCAATAACGCTAAAACGGATGTCAATCGACCAAAAATTAAGGAATGATTTGAAAAGAAAGGGAATAAAAAGATTGCAGGACTTTAACTGGGAACGAACAGCAAAAGCTTACAGAGCAATATATCGCCTTGTATCAGGTAGAGCATTATCAGATGAAGATAAAAAATTGTTGAATTGGGATTGGATGCAGAACCCAGATTTTGAGGAGATACGATTATGACTGAAAATATTGTACCAGTGGCTCCTTTAGCACTGATGGAAAGAGAAAAAGAATCTAGGTTAGATTCTCATATGACCAAAAATATTATACCAGTGGCTTCTCCAGCACTGATAGGAAGAGAAAAAGAATATGTATTAGATTGTCTTGAATCCACATGGATTTCGTCCAATGGGAAATACATAGATTTTTTTGAAAGAAAATTTGCAGAATTTTGTGGAACAAAATATGGAGTTTCATGTTGTAATGGAACAGCAGCGCTTCATCTGGCACTTCTGGCATTTAATGTAGGTCCTGGAGACGAAATCATAGTACCAACACTAACATATGTTGCTACAGCGAATGCGGTAACCTATTGTGGGGCCAAGCCGATTTTTGTGGATTCTGAACCAGAAACATGGAATATTGACCCCTACAAGATAGAAGAGAATATCACAAAAAACACTAAAGGTATAATTGTAGTCCACCTCTATGGACACCCAGTAGACATGGATCCTGTTCTTGAAATTGCTCATCGTCATGGTCTTTTCATTATAGAAGATGCCGCCGAAGCACACGGTGCAGAGTACAAAGGACAGCGTGTTGGCACAATTGGTGACATAGGCACTTTCAGTTTTTATGGCAATAAAATCATCACTACAGGTGAGGGGGGAATGATAGTCACAGATAATGAAAAATTGGCTAAGAGAATACGACTTTTAAGAGGACAGGGAATGGATCCCAATAAACGTTATTGGTTTCCAATTATTGGATATAATTATCGAATGACAAATATTGCTGCTGCAATCGGTCTTGCTCAGCTTGAAAACATAGATTGGCATATTAAACGACGGCGTGAAAATGCAAAATTATATTATAAATTTCTAGGAAATGATTTGAGAGTATCTATGCAACCTGAGAAAGAATGGGCTAAGAATGTTTACTGGATGACAAGTATTTTATTGGAAGACGATTGCCCACTCAAGAGAGACGAAATGCTTAAAAGGCTTTACTACGTAGGAATCGAAACGCGCCCGGTTTTCTATCCGATACATATGTTACCTATGTACTGTGATTCGAATAAAGGAAATGAATTTATAGTGTCAGAGAGACTTTCCAAGAACGGATTGAATTTACCATCTTCATCCACCTTAACTCATGACGATATCATCTTCATTTGTGAAAAAATACGTGAATTAACAATCTGAATACTTTCATTAGTGATATCTGCATTTCTTGATTGAAAAATCCAAATTCGTAAGAAGACCTCTAATCAGAATTAATACCCGATATCAGAACCATATTTCCTTGTCCCAGATCAATTCTGGGCATATAAAAATCATCAGGTGATAATAGAAGCATTAAAGATTTTACATGCCTAAGGGAAGAGAGTACGTATTACATGTACCGGGAATGCCCCAGGCTATCGAAATCCGGGATATTATGACACATTAACCTACTTTCGGCAGGTCGACATTACAAATCAGAATAATTTTGTCGATGCCGTTTT
>CAZUGK010000357.1:0-1790 GCA_964619815.1 uncultured Clostridiaceae bacterium
GCTTGCAGCAGACAGGGCTACAAAGATACTTGACACCATCACCATCAGAGCGTCTCCCGAAGATACCGAAACTCTCGAAAAGCTTGCAGCCACAGCCATAACAGGAAAGGGCGCAGAGGCTAACACAGAACACCTTTCAAGGCTTGCTGTTAAGGCCGTTAAGTCAGTTGTTGAGGTAAGCGAAGATGGTAAGATTACTGTGGATATTGAGGACATCAAGATCGAAAAGAGGCATGGGGGAAGGATTGGAGACTCTGAGATTATCGAAGGTGTAATCGTTGATAAAGAACGCGTTCACACCGGAATGCCGAAAGTGGTGGAAGATGCAAAAGTCCTGCTTTTAAGTGTGCCCCTCGAATTCAAGAAAACAGAAACAAAAGCCGAAATAAAGATCACCACCCCTGACCAGATGCAGCTTTTTTTAGATCAGGAAGAGTCCATGCTCAAGGAAATCGTGGAAAAAGTAATTAGAACAGGCGCAAAAGTGGTCTTTTGCCAGAAGGGCATTGATGATCTCGCCCAGTATTACCTGACAAAAGCGGGCATCTTAGCCATGCGCAGGGTTAAAAAGAGCGACATGGATAAGCTCTCGCGGGCTACAGGTGCAAAGATCATCACAAGCATGGATGAAATAGAAGAATCCGACCTGGGCTATGCCGGTTTCGTGGAAGAAAAGGACATCACCGGTTCCAAAATGACCTTTGTTACAGGCTGCAAGGACAGCAAGACCACTTCAATTCTCCTTCGCGGCGGAACTGAACATGTAGTTGAAGTACTTGAGAGAGCCCTTGAAGATGCCCTACGAGTCGTGGGCGTTGCTCTCGAAGACCAGAAGATAGTTGTAGGTGGAGGCTCACCTGAAATAGAACTGGCCCTCAGGCTCAAGGAATACTCAGCAACCCTTAAAGGCAGAGAACAACTTGCTGTAATGAAGTTCGCCGAGTCCCTGGAAGTTATCCCGCAAACCCTTGCAGAAAATGCAGGGCTTGACCCGATTGACGTGCTTGTGGAAATGCGTTCCCAGCATGAGAAGGGTAACAAGCGGGCAGGGCTTAACGTCTACACCGGTAAGATCGAGGACATGTTCGAAAATAACGTTCTAGAACCTCTCCGGATTAAAACTCAGGCAATCAACGCAGCTACAGAAGCTGCAATTATGATTCTCAGGATCGATGACGTAATCGCCTCGTCCAGTAATGGGAGAGGAGGTCCAAGCGCAGGCCCCGGCGGCGAAATGCCGGAAGAAATATAAAATATTTAAAAGCAGAAATTCAGGGTTATCGGGGAGGATTTCAATTTTTCAGGACCTTTCTTTTTTCAGTCATCCACCACTCGTTGCCCCCTAATTAATTAATTTATATTGGCTTTGCAGAAATCTTCATTTGAATAATATAGCCCACTTTCTGCAGATGTACACAAACATGCCTCTATTTTCTCAATATGGCAGTAACTTAAAAATTAATCTAACTTTTAATGACTAATAATGGGCAATTACTGTATGATCCTGCTATCATATTTTAATAAAAGCTTATGTAATTGGCCCGGATTCTTGAAGAATCAAGTTAAAACAAGTCAGATAAGGAATAAACCGTCAGATTTTAGGAGAAAACGTTGTAGTAGTAGAATTCAACTTAGTTTTGAGACCGTCTGTAGTAATAAGATTTTTACCGAAGATGCATCATTTACCACTACAAATGATGGGGGAGAAATTATTATTTGTGTGGATATTTAACAGTTAGAGCCCTTACTATACCCAATATCAACAGCAATGTCGATAAGCCTAAAATAAA
>CAZUGK010000358.1:0-1768 GCA_964619815.1 uncultured Clostridiaceae bacterium
TCTCGATAAAGCGACTTTATTTATTAGGAATGCCGGTTGAATATTTGATATTGTTAAATCACCTCGACCATTAATGCGGATAATGGATCGATTCTAATCTTTAGTTTCTTACTATAATTCATGATGTTTGCTTTCTCACCTTTCGCATCATAATAAACTTTTATTATCTGGGGAGCCTGATCCTTCAACACGATATTGAACTCACTTGCTTCTCTGGAATAATTCACAACTAGCTGTGCACACCTTCTGTCTGGACTAATCCATTTACTGAATAGAAGCGGAGGGATAATTATCTTTTTACCATCCGTCATTGATATTTCATTATCATTCTCGCATTCCAGTTCAAACGGCTTTTCCATTTTTCCAAAGCATAAGAATGGCTTTGCTGCATTTCTTCTCCAAGCATTAAGGTTTCTAACCAGCCTGGTAACAGCTTCCTGGTCAGGCTTCGGAATACTCCACTCCGTACCCCAGTCCCAGTTGATTTCACCATTATCCCTCAAAACTACAGTAATCATATCTCCTGCAATAAATGAATATGCAATCCGAAACAAAATGCTATCTGGTGATTTGGATATGTCAATGGCAAAGCTGGTACAATTTTGGTTGCCCATAAAGTTGTTTATGTATTCATGGAACAAATATGCATATAGAGGAACAGGCTGTCCGATAAACAAGCTTATACTGTATCTAAGATCGTTGAACTGTAAATATGGAATGAACGGCTCGGCTGCCGCTGCTTCACAACCCAGGACTACTTGTTTCCGTGATTTTTCTACAATCTCCTCCAGCTTTTTATAGATGCCGGTCATTGCTTCATGCTGCCATTTGCCCGGAGCAGGAGGGTGTCCATGCTTTTTACTGTAACAGAAATAGCTGGTGCCTCCAAGATTTTGGTCAAAGAACTGAATATAGTCACAACCGCTTTCTATGATGTTCTGTACCTCATTAACAACTACATCCTCTACAAACTGATTTGTAGGACACATATCGTGTCCCCAGCGTATCGGACCATTGCAAATCGGAGAATGCGGAAGTTCACCTATAGGTGAAACGCACATTATTTCTGCAAGGTTTTGTTCTTCAAACTGAGATTTACGGTTATATTCAGGTACAAGTACACTCTCATTCGTCCAGGCAATACCGCTGCAATAAACACCCAGCAAGTTGCCTTTTCTGTGCAATCCGTCCGCAAACTCTTTGAAGATTTCCTCTCCGCCAAATGGTGGCCAGACATAAGGCGGGGCCCATGGAGCCGTACCCTCCCAATGCATAAGCAATGCCATTATTTTACTGTCAAAAGCCTTTGACAACCGGTCTAAATGCGTAAGTGCATTACTATAAGGGAAATACTCATTTGGATCCATGTTTCCGGTATCTTTTTCTCCCCTGACAGGGTAGGTTACGACAATGGGTGCAGCTTTCATCCATTCAGGTAACTTATCGTTTTCAATAAGCTTCACTGGTTTTTGTATATTGCTGTATTCATACCAATTCCGGTAAATGTTAGCCGCATCATACCAATCCCCTTCAAAAAGCCCGATAACCATATTATATGCCATCTGATATTTTCCTCTTTGAAAGCCACCGGGGAAAAGTTTAAATTCAAACCGTATTCCATCATCGGATTTGTAAAATTCAATTGCCTTTACATTGCTTTCTTCATCATGTGCTCCGAAATACAAACCTCCTTTATTGCCATAGTAAGCCATAAACTGCGTTGGACAAGGTCCCGGATAATATCCTTCCCATCCCTTGCTCGGATAGC
>CAZUGK010000359.1:0-1753 GCA_964619815.1 uncultured Clostridiaceae bacterium
GTGAACGTAAACACTGCCATGATAATGCCCTTTCCGTAAAAATCCTTTCTTGACAAGGGATAACCCGCCATAATCGTCATAACAATGTTGATACATGTTCCTACCACCGTATAAAAGATAGAGTTTGCAAATCCGCTCAATATTTGTGCATTTTTAAACACCGCCTTATACCCCATAAGGGTGGGTTCAACTGGAAAGAACCACACTCTTCCTGATACCACCGCTTCGGTTGAGCTGAAGGACGAGCTTAAAATATAGATCAGCGGGTACAACACAATCAATGTGGAAAATGTTAAAAATGTAGTACTTACAATTTTAAATATAATGTCTGAAGTACATGTTCTGTTTAATTTATAATTCATCGTCTCCGCCTCCCCTTACCACAAGCTGGTTTCACTGGTTTTTTTGGCAATCTGGTTTACCGTCAGCAGCAGTATCAGGTTAATCACTGAATTAAAAAGACCTACGGCTGTCGCATAACTGAAGTTTGCCCGCTCTATTCCCAGTTTGTAAACATAGGTAGAAATTACTTCTGATGCAGCAAAATTCAAATTGTTTTGCATTGCAAAAATTTTCTCAAAATCCACGTTCATAATTCTTCCCATGTTCAATATGAGTAAAATAACCGCAGTAGGCAAAAGTCCGGGAATATCGATATACCACACTTTTTGGAATTTCGTCGCCCCGTCGATGGTCGCCGCTTCATGCAGCGCCTGATCAACAGAGGCCAATGCCGCCAGATATATAATTGAAGAATACCCCGTACTCTGCCAAACTCCGGTCCACACATAGATGGATTTGAAATACGAGGGAATAGCAATGAAATTTGTTCGCTCGCCGCCAAGAATTTCAATGAAATTATTGATTATCCCTACCCTGGGAGACAAAAATTGTATAATGATGGATACCATGACAACCGTTGTTATAAAATGGGGAGCATATGTAATCGTTTGAATTGTTCTTTTCAACTTCTGGCTCCTCATTTCATTTAGAAACAGTGCAAGTATGATTGGCATGGGAAAGCCTGCAATCAGCGTATAAAAGCTTATGCCCAGCGTATTGCCGAGTATTGTCCAAAAATTATGTGCGCTGACAAAAGCCTTTAAATGCTTTAGTCCAACCCATGTGCTTCCGAGAAATCCTTCCTTTGGCGTATAATCCCTGAATGCAATCTGCAACCCATACATCGGGATATAATAAAATACAATAATATATGCCAAAGGCAAAAGGATTACTAAATATAACTGCCAGTGCTTGATGATTTGCTTTAATATCCTGTTACTTTTATTTATCTGTTGATTTTCTCCAAAACCCATGTTCTGAACCCACTTTCCGCCGATATTTTAAATATTGCTTACTCAAACCTTATCCACCCAAACTCATCCGGATTCTGTTCTTCATAAATCAATCTGCTGTTGAGAGGCTCGGAAAGCACCCACTTGCTCTTTACTCTTCCTTTTCTTACGATATTTAGCTTTGCCGGACGACCATTATGAATGGCTTTGAAACCAAATAGCTTAATAATTGCCGTCCATCCGCCCTCTTCCTTTGCGGCAGATATTTCATACTTCAGGTCATCTTTAAAGCCGCTCGCGTAAAGTCCTGCAAATCCTCCTGTGCCGTCAGCTCTGACAATAAGTGCCGGATGAGGCCAAAGCCGCTGCGGCTCCATATGTATTTCTATACTCTCTTCACCACCGGGCAGTATTCCTTTGCAGCATATTCCGATATATACATCTTCACCATGATAACC
>CAZUGK010000360.1:0-1231 GCA_964619815.1 uncultured Clostridiaceae bacterium
TGAAAAGGAAAAACCAGAGGGGATAATTCTCCAGTTTGGAGGCCAGACAGCTATAAAGCTGGCAAAATTCCTTAAGAAAAAGAACATAAAAATTCTTGGTACAAGCTCCGATCAGATAGATATGGCAGAAGACAGGGAGAAATTTGATGCTTTGCTGGAAAAGCTCAAAATCGAAAGGCCAAAGGGAATTGCTGTGTGGAATGTAGATTCAGGATTGCATGAAGCAGAGAAGCTGGGCTATCCTGTGCTTATAAGGCCTTCCTACGTACTTGGCGGACAGGGTATGGAAATCACCCACAACAGAAAAGAATTAAAATACTATCTTGAGAATGCCTTTGAAAAGGATAATAAAAATCCGGTCCTTATTGATAAATACCTTATGGGAAGAGAAATTGAAGTGGATGCAATATGTGACGGGGAAGCGGTTCTGATTCCTGGTATTATGGAGCATCTGGAGCGTGCAGGGATACACTCGGGCGACAGTATAACAATGTACCCGCCTCAGAATATTTCTCGGGAAATCAAGGGAAAGGTGCTGGAGTATACTGAAAAGCTTGCCCTCGGTATTGGAATAAAGGGTGTAATCAATATACAATTCATAGAGTATGAAAACAAGCTTTATGTTATAGAGGTAAACCCAAGGGCGAGCAGGACAATCCCTTATATCAGCAAAGTCAGCGGAGTACCGATTGTTGAGCTTGCTACAAGGGTTATTATGGGAGAACGGCTCGAAAACCTGGGTTATGGCATCGGAGTGTACAGGGAGCCGGAAATAGCAGCAGTAAAAGTACCGGTGTTTTCCACTCAAAAGCTTCCCGGAGTAGAGGTATCTTTGGGGCCTGAGATGAAGTCAACAGGTGAAGTGCTGGGTGTCGGGTCTGATGTCTATGAGGCGCTTTACAAAGGCTTCATGTCGGCGGGAATGCTGTTGAAGAGAAAAAACGGAGTTATACTGGCAACAATAAGTGATAACGATAAAGCTGAGTTTTTGCCTGTAGCAAAGGAACTAGGGGGGCTTGGATACAGCTTTGCAGCTACCTCCGGAACAGCAGGATTATTAAGGGCTGCCGGACTGGAGGTCAGAGAGACAGGAAGGATAAAAGACGTGAAGCCTAATATCCTTGATGAAATAAGGGACATGAATGTAGATATTGTAATCAACACTCCGACAAAAGGAAGGGATTCACACAGGGATGGTTTCATGATCAGAAGGGCGGCAATAGAGAAAAAT
>CAZUGK010000360.1:1241-1742 GCA_964619815.1 uncultured Clostridiaceae bacterium
TATTACAGTGCTGGATACAATAAAAGCTTTAGTGGCAGCAACCAAAAGATATGGTATTGGTGATACCGTTGAAAATACAAAGATCTATAACATAGGAGAACTACAGTAAAACGAGTCTGATTTTAACAATTAAAAAAATCGTCAATAGATAACAAAAAATTGACTATCTATTGACGATTTTTTGCTTATAATTAAAGTAATGACAAAAACGGGGGTGGGGCCATGATTACTATTACCTGCAAGCTTTTGGGAACACCGGAGGTATTGAAAAATGGTGAAAAGATTATTTTCCCATATAAAAAGGCAGAAGCGCTTTTTTATTATCTTATAGTCAAAAAACAATGCTTCAGGGATACGATTGTAGAATTATTATGGGGATCTGTGGATGAAGAAGTTGCCAAAAAGAGCCTGAGAAACGCAATGTATATAGTGAACAAGACCTTTGGAGACAATGTTCTGGTATCACCCAAACGTTCAATAATAATGCTTAATCCGGAAATT
>CAZUGK010000361.1:0-1726 GCA_964619815.1 uncultured Clostridiaceae bacterium
GGACATGAAATCTATATTGAGTATCTGCAAATTGTGATTAAAGCTTTGAAAATTCCTGTAAATAATGATTTTCACCCTACAGAAGAAGCAAAGAAACTTGCTGAAAGTGAAGAAAAAACCTATGAACTATTAATTCCCAAGTTATACTTTCTTTCAGGAATACTATAGATTTAATAATGAGCACAATGGCCCAAAAACTTTGTTCATCATGTAATCAATGAAAGGGGTTTTTTATATGCTCGAGGGCCCAAGCTTTATGGGTGGTTTTGTATTGATTATTAATTTGATTCTATTATTTGCGATAATAATACTTTATTGTTTATCCATTAAAGCTCTTCGAAAAATATCTTCGCAGTGATGATAAAGCTACTGTAATAGACATCGATACCGCAGTAAAAACCTATAATGCTCCCATAAGTTGAGACACTTTTTCCGGACAAATAAGCTAAAATGGAGACATGGAAAAAAGAAACCGTTACACCGCAGAATTCAAAGCAAAAATAGTTCTTGAGCTTTTGCAGGAGGAAGCCACCTTAAGTCAGGTCGCATCCAAGTATCAGTTAAATCCTCAAATGCTCAGCCAGTGGAAGAGCGAGTTCGTAAAGAATGCTTCCGTAGTCTTCGAGAGAAATAAAGACGAGGCCGGTAAACTCCGGAAGGAGATGGAAGAAAAAGAATCCCGATATCAGCAGATCATTGGTCAGCAGTCTTACGAGATTGAATGGCTCAAAAAAAAATCTGGCCTCAAATAAAACATTGGAAGCTCGCAAAGCAATGGCAGAGCTTGACAACAAGCGTATTAATCCATCACGGCAAGCAGAACTGTTAAGCATAAACCGGACCAGCCTCTACAGGAAACCGACAGCTAAAACATGGTCTGAACTTGACCTTGAGGATATGCGGCTAATTGATGAGATATACACCGCAAACCCTTTTTACGGTTATCGCCGGATCACAGCAGCTATGCACTTGCGTGGCCGACATATTAACCGGAAACGTGTCCGGAGATTAATGAGGATCATGGGCCTTCACGGGATATGCCCCGGACCAAACTTGAGCAGGCGGCTGCATGCCAAGTATATACACCCTTACTTGCTCAGAGGACTAAAGATTACCCATCCTGACCAGGTGTGGGCAGTAGACATTACCTATATCCGCATGCGGCAAGGCTTCATGTACTTATTCATAATCATCGATCTCTACAGCCGTAATATTATAGATTACGAGCTCAGCACCACCTTGGACAGGCAGTTTGTACTGAATTGTTTGAAACGGGCATTTACGAAAAGTAAGCCGGAGATCATCAACAGCGACCAGGGCGGTCAATTCACAAATAAAGATTACGTTAAGCTGCTCCAAGGTGAAAAGATCCGGATATCTATGGATGGAAAGGGACGTGCACTGGACAATATTATTGCAGAGAGATTTTTCAGAACCTTGAAGTATGAAGATATTTATTTGAACGAGTATATGACCCCCAAGGCTTTACGGAAAGGACTGCAAAGATACATCAACTACTATAACCATGAACGCCTTCATCAGTCTCTAGGTTACACCCCGCCGGCTAATCATTACCAGGCTGTGCCGGTTGCCAAAAAAGCATGTTAAGAGAGGAGGACAGCATTAGCTTATTTTTCAGCTAAATCTGTCTTGACAACAGGGGGCACTATAAATTTTGTGTAAACAACCTTCGTTAAGGTGTAAGATAGAAGCACCGAAACGGAGG
>CAZUGK010000362.1:0-1715 GCA_964619815.1 uncultured Clostridiaceae bacterium
TTTCCGCAAAACCTTCGTCTTTTTGCCACAAAGGTACAGGATTTGCGCTATGGAGAGAATCCTGGGCAGAAGGCCGCCTTTTATGCAGATCCTGAGGCAGGGAGAGGAACATTAGCATATGGCAGTCAGTTGCAAGGGAAGGAATTATCATATAATAATTGGATGGACATGGATGCTGCCTGGTGTCTTGTTCAGGAGTATGCAGAAAATGTCTGTGCCATTATTAAGCATACTAATCCCTGCGGGCTTGCAATAGGAGATTCAGTATTTGAGGCCTATGATAAGGCTTTAGCTTGTGATCCGATATCAGCTTATGGGGGTATCATAGCTTTTAATAGAGTGGTAGATGAGAAAACTGCGGAGGCCATCAGCAAAAGATTTTTTGAAGTCATTGTGGCGCCGGATTTCAGTCAGGAAGCTCGAAAAATATTATCTGCTAAGGTAAATCTACGTCTTTTTGCTGTTGGGCGGGAAGAAGTAGCATTTATTCGCGGATGGAAAATTAAAACTGTCAATGGAGGATTCCTGCTTCAGGATGAAGACGTAGCTACTGTGGAATCACACGACTGGCAGGTGGTTTCGACTGCTCTGCCCACAGAAGACGATCTGGCAGAGTTGGAATTTGCCTGGAAAGTCTGTAAGCATGTCAAATCAAACGCTATTGTTGTTACTAATAACCGAAGAATACTTGGAGTAGGTGCAGGTCAAATGAACAGAGTAGGTTCAGCAGGCATTGCACTGGAACAGGCCGGCGAAAGAGCCAAAAATGCTTATTTGGCTTCTGATGCATATTTCCCATTCTCAGACTCTGTGGATGTCGCCCATGAATATGGAATTAAGGCGATTGTTCAGCCAGGAGGTTCAATTCGAGATAAGGAAGTAAGTGATAGAGCAAATGAGCTGGGAATAATATTGATGTTTACAGGACGTAGACACTTCAGACATTAATTAAAAGCATCATATTTATTCAGCAAAAGATTTTATTATAATCATGAAGGCTTAAACTTAACTATTAATTAAACGATAAAAAACTCAACTGAAAACTGTTGAGTTTTTTATTGTTTAATTGACCATGAAATAAAGCTATGATTATGGTATATTATATTCGATAATAATTTCTGATGCAGAGCGGAGGATACATAAATAATGAACGCAAAGGTTTCACAAGGAAAAAACATTTTGGTGATTGGCGGTGGAGGAAGAGAGCATGCTTTGGCTTGGAAACTTGCTCAAAGCCCACTCTGCGCTAAAATATTTGTCGCACCGGGAAATGCGGGTACAGCAGAATGGAACGTTCCTATCAAAGCCGATGATTTTCCAGCTTTGATTAAGTTTGTAAAAAAGCAGAATATAGATATCACTGTCGTTGGCCCAGAAGATCCACTTAGCTTAGGAATAGTAAATGCTTTTCAGGCTGAAGGTTTAAGAATTTTTGGACCAACCAAGGAAGCTGCTAGGTTAGAGGGAAGTAAGTCATTTGCCAAAGAAATTATGGATGAGGCTGCCGTTCCTACAGCAGAGTACAAGGTATTTACCGATAAAGAAGAGGCCAGAGCTTATATTGGTAAAGTAGGTGCTCCTATTGTAATCAAGGCTGACGGACTTGCTGCAGGCAAAGGGGTTATCGTAGCTTCTTTATTTGAGGAAGCAGTAGAAGCGGTAAATAAAATAATGGGCGGTTCTTTTGGTGAGGCCGGTGCTAAGGTAGTTATCGA
>CAZUGK010000363.1:0-1705 GCA_964619815.1 uncultured Clostridiaceae bacterium
ATTCAATGGAAAAGGAAATAAACAGCAAGAAAATCGGTGAATTGGTGATGAGCAGGCTTAAGAAAATAGATGATGTTGCATATGTGCGGTTTGCTTCAGTTTATAGGCAGTTCAAGGACATCAATACATTTTTGGAGGAGCTCAACAAATTAATAAACGAAAGATAGGGGGAAGTTGAATGTTCACAAAGATACGCAAAAGGGATGGCAGAGTTGTAGATTTTACTAAGGAGAAGATTACCAGTGCAATATTCAAAGCAGCGCGGCAGGTAGGCGGGGACGACTACGAAACCGCGGAGAATCTTACAGAAAGAGTAATTTCCTATCTTTTTAAGCATATCAAGGATGAGATTCCGGATGTGGAAACAGTTCAGGATGCAGTGGAAAAGGTATTGATAGAGACCGGCCACGCCAAGACTGCCAAAACGTACATATTGTATAGATCAAAAAGGACAAGGATAAGAGAGACAAAAAGTGAGTTAATGGATGTAGTCAAGGATATACTGGTTGAAACCAGCAGGGATAATGCAAATGTCGGAAATTCGCCGTCTGCCAAGATGCTGCAAATTGCATCTGCAGCCAGCAAGCATTATTATCTTAACAATGTAATTCCCGAGGAAATGAGCAGGGCTCACAGTACAGGAGATATTCACATACATGACTTGGATTATTATGGCAAGACATTAAATTGCCTTCAGATAGATCTTACTACACTTCTGAGACATGGCTTCAATACAGGCTACGGTTTCATAAGGCCGCCTAAAAGAATCGGTTCTGCAGCTGCTCAGGCTGCCATAATTCTGCAGAGCAATCAAAACGACATGTTTGGAGGCCAGAGCTTCCCTCACTTCGACAGGAGTATGGGAGAGGTAATAAGAGAACAGTGCCCTGATACTACAGATAACGAGATATTTCAGGCAATGGAGGGCTTGGTATATAATCTCAATACAATGCACAGCAGGGCCGGTGCGCAGGTGCCCTTCAGCAGCATTAACATAGGAACCGATACTACCACGGAAGGAAGAAAAATAAGCGAGGCAATGTTGAAAGCCTTTGATAAAGGTCTTGGAAAAGGTGAAAGCCCAATATTCCCCAACCTGGTATTCAGACTTAAGGAAGGGGTAAATATGAACCCTGGGGATCCTAACTATGATTTGTTTCAGCTTGCAATAAATGTTGCATCCAGAAGAATGAATCCAACCTTCAGCTTTATGGATGCCAGCTTCAACAAGAAGTATGGGGACGAAGTCGCTTATATGGGCTGTCGTTCAAGAGTAATCGGGAACAGGCATGGAGCTGAAAAGTCAGCTACAAGGGGAAACATCTCTCCTGTTACAATAAACTTGCCAAAGCTGGCTCTGAGAACCAGGGACGTAGATGCTTTCTTCGTTGAGTTGAATAATATTTTGGATTTATGCAGCAGGCAGCTTTTGCACAGGTTCAATGTCATAGCTTCCTTAAAGGTAAAGGATTTGCCTTTCTTAATGGGACAGAAGCTGTATATGGGCTCGGAGAACTTGAAGGAGCAGGATGAGATAAGGGAAGCTATAAAGAACGGAACCCTGGCAATAGGCTTTATAGGACTTGCCGAAGCCCTTATAGTGCTTACAGGAAAACACCATGGAGAGGATGAGGAATCATGGAAGCTGGGATATCAGATAATAGAAGGCATTAAAAAAGCTACAGATAGATATTCAGAGCAGTAT
>CAZUGK010000364.1:0-1671 GCA_964619815.1 uncultured Clostridiaceae bacterium
CAGGAGTTCCCATCATTATTTCCATAGCAGCAATTCTACCCTTACCACTAGATCTTTTCATCAATTGTTGACAAAGAACAGCTTGGATAGAGTTAGAAAGCATCAAACGAATTTGTTCTTGTTGTTCAGCAGGAAAAGAGTCTACAATTCTATCTATTGTAGAAGCTGCAGAATTGGTGTGAAGAGTAGCAAAAACAAGGTGACCAGTTTCAGCAGCACGAATAGCATTTTGCATTGTTTCAAGGTCTCTCATTTCCCCTACCAGAATAACGACAGGGTCTTCACGCATAGCAGCTCTTAAAGCATTTGCAAATTCTTTTGTATCAACACCAACTTCTCTTTGGTTAACTAAACTCTTATCGTGATTGTGAACGAATTCAACAGGATCTTCAATAGTAATTATATGTTCACATCTTTCTCTGTTTATTTTAGAAACCATAGCAGCAAGTGTGGTTGACTTACCAGAACCAGTAGGACCAGTAACTAAAACCAAACCTCTAGGCTTTGTAACTATTTCATTTAAGATATCAGGAAGTCCCATTTCTTCAACAGTAGGGATTTTAACAGGAATAACCCGAAAGGCACCAGCCATATTTCCTCTATCTTTTGAGATGTTTACACGAAAACGTGCTACATTTTCTACGTAATAAGAACAGTCAAGTTCCCAATGTTCTTCAAATTTTTGTATTTGTTCGTCATTTAAAATATCATATATAACTCTTTGTAGTAGAGTTGCTCTAAAATTTTCGTAATTTAATTTTTTTAAACCACCATCTTTTCTAATTGTAGGTGGCACACCTACAGCAAGGTGTAAATCTGACCCACCTAAATTAACCATTTGTGTCAACAGATCATCTAAATGGATGTCTTCAAGTGGTTGTGGAGGTCCAGGAGTTCCCAGTCTCACTTCTTCTTCTATTACTTTAGGTGCAACTGGTGGTGCAACTGGTGGTGGCGTATTTACAGGTGGTTGAGCACCATTTCTTACATCTGCCATTAAATCATTCTCCTAAATGTAAACTAAAATATATATTAATAACCAGCAGTAAATACAACTCTCATAACTTCATCAGGAGTTGTGATACCTTCTAATACTTTGTATAAGCCATCTTCTTTAAGTTCAAGCATACCAGCAGCTTTACCTGCTTCTCTAATATTAGATACTGGAGACTTTCTTACAATGTGTTCTCTAACTTCGTCGTTAATTGTCAATAATTCGTGAATACCACATCTACCTTTATAACCAGTATTCTTACATTTTTCGCAACCAACACCACGATACAAGGTAACAAGTTGGTCATCTTCCATGTCTTTTAAGCCAAACTTTCTAAGTTCCTTTGCTTGAACTTCATAAGAAGTTTTGCAATTAGAACAAATTCTTCTTGCTAATCTTTGAGCCATAATACCTACAACAGTTGCAGCAATAAGATATTCTTCTATACCCATATCCGCAAGACGGATAACAGCAGAAGGAGCATCATTTGTGTGCAATGTAGAAAGAACAAGGTGACCAGTAAGAGCAGATTCAATAGCAATTGAAGCTGTTTCAAAGTCTCTCATTTCACCGACCATAATAATATCAGGGTCTTGACGTAAGAAAGAACGTAAAGCAGTGGAGAAAGTAAGTCCAGCTTTTTTATTAACATGAACCTGAGCAATACCTGGTAATTG
>CAZUGK010000365.1:0-257 GCA_964619815.1 uncultured Clostridiaceae bacterium
CCGTATATTGTCCGCAATTCTATAGCCGATAACTGGAAGGCTCCTGTTTTGGGCAATTCTACTTTGAGAGAATCGGCTTTGTTAAAACCATTGCCTGAAAATGTGTATGCCGGAGCTCCGTATTTAATGAAAATTCCTACAGGTGAAGTTCTTATGTCTTATCAGACAACTGGCTCAAGGTCTTCAAATTGGGAACTTTCAACAATGGAGGTTACAATAGGTGACAAAAATGGGCGTAATTTTAGTCGGGCAACAAG
>CAZUGK010000365.1:267-1640 GCA_964619815.1 uncultured Clostridiaceae bacterium
GTATGGATGATTAAAGGACATATTCTTTCTGATGTGCAAGCTGGGGAAAAGACTGTTGTTACTGATGGTATTCTGACAAGAGAGGAATGGGGAGATTATTTTCCTTTGTTTGTAGGCTCTAAAGGAAAAAGTAATATTCAATCGGGGATTTGTTATGACGAAAATAATTTGTATGTAAGTCTTGCTGTTCATTCTGAAGGTGACCTGATTAAGCAAATCTCTGTAAGCTTTGATCCAGAGAATAATTGCTTTACAATGCCCGATAAAGGAATTTATAAAATTGATTATAAAAGTGATGGAGGCATCAGCTTTTACGAAGGGAATAAAGGAGAGTGGAAGCAAATTGATTCTAAAGGGATTGTTGCTAAGGTGAATAAAGATGCACAGCAACAATACACGTTAGAGTATGCAATACCTTTTTCTGCATTAAAGAAAATAGATAGAAAGCCTATGCGGATTAATCTTATGCTGGAAACATCTGCATATAAAGAGTCATTGATAAATTCTACACAAGAAGCAACATGTTCCTGGATGAAAGTTGTGTTTTAAGTATTAAAGAAAGAATGAAAAGAAATCTGTTATTATTATGCATTGTGCTTAACAGCCTTGCATGCTCTTCAAAAGGAGATCCTCAAAAAAGCATTGAGACAAGATATAAAAATCCTGTTTTAAATTTCAGTCTTCCGGATCCAACAATAATCCGGGCTGACGATAAAAGCTTTTATCTGTACGCTACAGAAGATATCCGTAATTTACCAATATACAAGTCTACTGATTTAATTAACTGGAAATTTGTAGGCACAGCGTTTACAGATAATACTCGTCCCAATTTTGAATCAGGCGGAGGAATCTGGGCTCCTGATATAAATAGGATTAATGGTATTTATGTTATGTATTATTCGATGTCTGTTTGGGGAGGTGAATGGACCTGTGGCATAGGAATAGCCACAGCAAATACACCTGACGGACCTTTTATGGATCGGGGAATGTTGTTCAGAAGCAACACTATTAATGTTCAGAATTCTATTGATCCTTTTTATATTGAAGATGGAGGGAGAAAATATCTTTTCTGGGGAAGTTTTCATGGTATATATGGAATAGAACTTGCTCAAGATGGACTTTCTGTTAAATCAGGAGCTGAAAAGAAACAGGTTGCCGGTACAGCTTATGAGGGCACTTATATTCACAAAAAGGATGGTTATTATTATCTGTTTGCTTCGATAGGAACTTGCTGTGAAGGCTTGAACAGTACTTATCAGACGGTAGTAGGGCGTTCAGAGAATCTTTGGGGACCTTATGTTGACAAGAACGGTCAGGAAATGCTGAACAACCATCATGAGGTTTTGATACATAAGAATTCTGCTTTTGTAGGC
>CAZUGK010000366.1:0-1626 GCA_964619815.1 uncultured Clostridiaceae bacterium
TCAAAGCGGAAACTACTTGACAAGCATTTTTATGATTGATAACATAAGGCTAAAATAGATCGTTAGTGTTCTATTGATATGCTTAAATACAGGGCTTGATGTTCTGCCTGCCGATATCGGCATAGGCAGCTAAGAGGGAAGCAGGTGAGAATCCTGCGCGGTCCCGCCGCTGTAAACGGGGAGTCTGCTCATATCCACTGGGGTTTACCTGGGAAGGGGAGCGGATGGTAATGCGTCAGCCAGAAGACCTGCATCAAGTCAGTGGTCACACCACGGGTAATTGGTATTTGTGACTTGGAATAAAGTGTTGTGCATCTTCGTGGGAGAGAGCCGGAAGTTCCGGATTGTAATATTCTTTTCCCGTAAGTTTTTGCTTTTGTTCTTCTCGCAACCATGTTTCTATGAGACTGTGGCCGTTGTCACGGCCTTTTTTGTTTGGAATAGCGTTAAGTGATAACCATAGAGTCAGCGCAGAGAAACGGAGCTCGTATCAGAGATGCAGTGAAATTGTAATGGAAGGGGAGAACGGAATGTATCGATCAGAAGGCTTTACAGGGCAGATCACAATGGAAGACTATAAAATATATTATGTAAACTCATATGGATTTCTTAATTACTGCCGGGATCGGCTGGGCTATGAACGGGTCTGGGCCTGCCCCCAATATGATTTCGATCCTGAGGATTATTGGAGAAAATATAAGTACTTTCATATTATCGGAACCAGAATGGTATTCGACTTGCCAGACAGTCACGGGGAAATCAGATCAGAGGAAAGAGGAAAATCTGTAAAGCAGGCATGTCTGAAGGAAAAGGACTTCTTGTGGTCAAAATTGAAAAAGCTGGAGAAGAAGTATCCGGGAAGTCTTGGCTTATCCGCGGGAAGCTGCCATATGTGCAGTCAAACAATAAAACCGCGTAGCGGGGGATGCCGCTATCCCGATAAAATCCGTTATCTTCTTGAAGCGATGGAGGCCAGCCCGGGAAGAACCGCAGGAGAAATCATCGAGCATGAATTTCAATGGCAAGATAATGAGCCCTTGAAGCCCATTACATTGATAGCCGGGCTGCTGAGCGACCAGTGGGACGTCGAACTTTAGGGAGACATCTTAATGCTTGCTAAAAAATAGAGAATTGTGAAGCAAAAAAAATAGCATTTTAAGATAGAAGTTTGTTTCACACTTGACATTATATGCCAATGTGGTAACATGGTATTAACTTCATAGAGATTTTATGTTCCGCCAAATTGATTTGACGGCTAAGAGGGAAGCAGGTTTAAGTCCTGCGCGGTCCCGCCGCTGTAAACGCGGAGTCCCACTTGATTGTAGAAAGAGAACCACTGAGGAAATTCCTTGGGAAGGTAAGTGAGGATGCTGATGCGTGAGCCAGAAGACCTGCATAGAATTTAAGTTGCGTCCAACGGGAGATTGGAGGAGCAGCTTTTTGATAACAGCGAAAACGTGCTGTGGCTATTGCCGCAGCTTTTTTTGTTGCCTAAATTTTCTTGCATGGCGAATTAGCATGCTCGAATTACACTTTGCTCTTTTCATCCGCAGGGGCGAACCGGACGCTAGAGTCAACGGCTATCGTTCCGTTTCCCCTGCTCCTTTTTATGATAATGAAATATCG
>CAZUGK010000367.1:0-1534 GCA_964619815.1 uncultured Clostridiaceae bacterium
GGATAAAAAATATGAAATTAGGTAATGAGATTGAAATAAATTATGAAGAGTTATAAACAGTTAAGAGTGGCAGAAGAAATAATCCTACCTTAATTATTAGGCAGGATAAAAATTTGTTATTGCGGCTTTTAAAGTACCTTTCCCGTTATTAATATATATATGTTCATTAGATGCTGGAAAACTTATTGAATCATTAGGCTTTAAGTTATAAGTTTCATTATTTACCTTTAAGGTTAAATTCCCTTCTAATAACATAATATATTCTTCTGACTTTTTAGAGTGACCCACGGATATATATGAGCATCCTTCATCAAGTTCAATTTGAAAAAGTTCGAAATTACGATATGGTGTATTAGAGTAGTATAAATATACCCTATAGTGACCTTCTTCAGAGATCTGAGGTTCAATATTATTTTTATTTATAATGCAAGTATTATGTTCTTTTTGTTCAAGTAATGAAGTATAAGTAACTTTTAATCCGTTAGCTATTTTCCACAAAGTGTTTATAGTTGGATTAGTGTCACCTTTTTCAATTTGAGATAGCATGACTTTACTCACATCAGATAATTCAGCAAGTTGACCCAAACTTAAATTTCGTTCAGTCCGAAGGGTTTTTAAGTTTTCTGCAATGATAGAATTTATGTTCATTAGAGTACGTCCTCCTACAATTATGTTGACAATTATAATTAACAAAAGTAAAATAAATGTTAAATATACTTAACGTTCGTAAACTATTATATAATAATCGTTTAAAGTATACAACAAGAATAAGAAATAATTGATAGCATTTTAAAGAAATATAATTGTATATTTGAATTACAGGTTAGCAGTATTTAAATACAGATTTATTCTGATATTATATTTTATAAATTTTCAAGGAGGCTATTACTATGATAACAAGAGAAGAGGCATGGAAGTTACTTACTAAATACAATAAAGAAGAATTTCATATCCAGCATGCTTTAACAGTTGAAGGTACTATGAATTATTTTGCAAAAAAATTAGGATATGCAGATGAAGCTGACTTCTGGTCTATAGTTGGATTGCTTCATGATTTAGATTTTGAAATGTATCCAGAGCAGCATTGCAGCAAGACTCAAGAGATTATGAAAGAATATGGGGTTGATGAAAGGATAATAAGAGCAGCAGCTAGCCATGGATATGGACTTTGTGCAGAAGAACAACCTAAACCAGAGCATGAAATGGAAAAAGTATTATTTGCAGCGGATGAGCTTACAGGATTAATTGGTGCAGCTGCAAGAATGCGTCCATCTAAGAGCGTTATGGATATGGAGCTTTCAAGTCTTAAGAAAAAGTTCAAGGATAAGAAATTTGCAGCGGGGTGTTCACGTGATGTAATTAAACAAGGTGCAGATATGCTTGGATGGCAATTAGATGAGTTATTTGAAGAAACAATTTTGGCTATGCGTTCCTGTGAAGAATATGTTAATAGTCAAATGGAGGCTTATAATAGTTAGCTGCTCCGTATATGAATTAATATTTATATATAGTACACTTTGTTCATGTAGGTCAA
>CAZUGK010000368.1:0-1529 GCA_964619815.1 uncultured Clostridiaceae bacterium
AAGCTAATTTATTAATTGTTGATACTATGAACATTCCACAAGAAACAGCAGACAACATTTCTAACACTATGCTAAAACGTAAAATGAATGTGCTGTTTCATTCATACGTAGCAGGTGCAGTTTCTGACGGATTAAACTACACCAACTTTTGGTATCCTGGCAACACCATTAACAAGCCAGATTTATATGGCAAAATACTGGGCAACGTGAGCCTAGAAGGCAACGTAAACTTTAACGGAATAGTAGACGGAACAGACAGCTTAAAAATAAATTACACTGGTGAATACTACACTATTAGTAAGCCAGCTAAGACAATATTATCTATAAATAACAAACCTATTTTATCTCAAATCACCTTGCCAAACGGCTCAAACGCCTACTATTATCACATAAACGCAGGCACAAAGGGCACAGAAGAAATAGACAACTTTGTGATTGCCAAAATTTATAAAGACAGCAACATACCAAATGAAGGCTCCACAGACAACGCTTGGTTACAAAGATTCAAACTACCAAACGGAGCAGAAGCTGCAATAGTATTTAATCAAAAGTGCTTTGATGATTTTAACGGACCTCCTGTAAAGTGGGCATATTTTGACTACGATGTCAAAGGCGCCAAAGCAAGTGCAGAGTTTAACACTTTGGTTACTGGGGAATATGTGGTTTATGACTTTATGGCAGAAAAAATAATTGCTACTGGCTCAAAATCAAAAATCAACATTGATTTACAAAATAAATCAGCAGGTATTTTTTATGTTATACCAAAAATAAAAGCCACAGCTTTCATAAAAGAACTAAAAGAAAGAAGAGACAAGCAAATTTATTGGAATGACTACTGCAATGAACGTTTTGCACCAAGACAAAATGCCATGTCTTTTGATGAAGCAGTAAAAGCAAATCCAGATGCAGAAAACTTTATGAAAGTATCTGCCAACCTAGACCCAGTTCAAAAAGGCAGAACCGACGGTATCAGCGTAGAGATTTTAATTGATGTAAATCACACATACAAATCAGTTGGTATTTTCAACTTCACAGATGCCTTTGAGGCAAAAGATTTGTATATTCCATTAAAAAACAAAACAATATCAAACGTGGTGGCCATAGTGCTACCAAACGGCAACACATCTTTTGACACCTCTGTTATCAGAGAAATCAAAGTAGTTGATCAATTTAATAACACAATAAAAGACATAGTTCCAGGATTAAACAAAACTTTTAAAATGGGATTAATAAACTCTGCCCATGAAATAAGTTACCCAGATGATATTAATAAAAATACTGGTGGCACAGTTTTTCTTAGAGAAGATAACGGTCTACAAGTTCACCCTACTTTCATGAACACTTCAGACCAAGTCTGTGCAGTATTTGATTTAAAGTAATTAACCCCCAACCCCATTTAATGCACACAGGATTCCCCAATCCATGTGTGCATTTTTAAAACTCACAATTTTTTTTTATAAATTTATGGAGAAAACATGAAAAAAGCAATTATAACTTTATTTTTTTTATTAATATGTATTGTAGCAAAC
>CAZUGK010000369.1:0-1526 GCA_964619815.1 uncultured Clostridiaceae bacterium
CCTAGATTCATCACCTACAAAAATATAGGGCTTATTGATAATTTGCTGGTATACGTACTGCCTGCCGCTTTCAGCCCGTTTGTGATGCTCATAATGAGAAATTTTTTCATCTCGCTTGACAAGGCTGTTGAGGAATCGGCTGTTATAGACGGTGCATCAGTTCTGACTATCATGTTCAGAATAGTATTTCCTCTGTCCAAGCCGATACTTGCGACTGTTGCGCTGTGGCAGATGGTGGGACAATGGAATGCATGGTTTGATTCCATGATTTATATAAGAGATGAAAGAAAGATAGTAATGCAGCTCCTGCTCAAAAGAATCATGGATCAGACCGATCTTTTGACCAATGATATGCAAATGTATGTAATGACCCAGCCCAACGCCATCCAGTTTAGTACACAGACCGTAAAGGCTGCGATAACCGTCATTGTCGTACTCCCTATTGTATGCGTGTACCCGTTTTTGCAAAAGTACTTTGTAAAGGGCATAATGCTGGGAAGCGTAAAGGGCTGACATATAAGCGGGGACATCCATAGCTCTGCTTAATATAAAAATAACATTAAAATCAGGAGGGAAAATTCTATGAAAAGAAAGCTTAGGACACCTATTTCACTGCTTCTTGTTGCTGTCATGATGTTAACAATGATAGCAGGCTGCGGACAGCAGAAGCAAACCCCAAGTGCCGCAAATAATTCGGCGAGCGGACAACCCACTTCAGGTGGAGACAAAGATACATCTGAAAAAATTAAACTGTCTTACTACAGTTATTTTTGCGGGGATATCGTTGACGGAAATCCCAGCGAAAAACTCATTGAGGATGCGCTGAATATTGATTTGGAAACAAAGAAGGTAAATCATACCCAAAAGGAGCAGATTGATTTAATGCTTGCTACCGGGGATATGCCGGATTGCGGATGGTTTGACTATGGGTGGAATAAAATGTACAAGACTGATGAGCTGTCACGCACCATTCCGGTATCAATGATACAGAAATACGCCCCGTCCTTCATCAAGACCTATGATAAGTTCCCGATACTGTATAAGCAGGTGCAGATGAAGGATGATAAGGAACAGCACTATTACCTTGCAGCACATCAGGCATATATAGCAGGTAATCAGTATTTCTTTGCCAGTTTCTACAGGAAGGACTGGCTCGACAAATTCGGATTTATGCCTGAAACGCCCGTAGAACAAGTTACTGACGGTGTGTTTATCACAGAGAAGGGCTTCACATTAGAGCAGCATGAAGAAATATTAAAAAAGTTCACACAGGAAGACCCCGATGGGAACAAAAAGAATGACACAGTAGGAATGTTAGGAAGCAAAGATTTTTATTTCACATGGCAGCCTATAATGGGGGCATTCGGAATTAATTCATCTTATAGCATAGAAGACAACGGAAAAGCAGCCTACTACTATTCAACCGAGCGGTATAAGGAATTCTTGAAATATGTAAGTAAGTTGTATAAAGCAGGTTATATTGACAAGGAGATTCTTACGTTAGATAACCAGAAGTTTTGGGAAAA
>CAZUGK010000370.1:0-1522 GCA_964619815.1 uncultured Clostridiaceae bacterium
AGCCTTCAAAGCTGCAAAGGAATTCAAAGGTACGGCTGTGGTCATTGCAAAACAACCCTGCGTAATTTCAAGAAAGAGAGCAGGAATAAAACGAGTTCCGTATACAGTTGATCCTGAGAAATGCGAAGGATGCAAGCAATGCGTAAAGTTCGGCTGTCCGGCAATCGAATTTGACGAAAATGACAAATGTGCTGTGATCACTGCTCTCTGTAGCGGGTGTGGAGTCTGCGCCCAGATCTGCAAGTTTGATGCTATCCAGGAGGTGAAGAAATGAGCAAGGCTAAGAAACAAAAATTCGACCTCCTTATTACTGGAGTCGGAGGGCAGGGTGCAATCCTTGCTTCGGACATTATCGGAAAATCCGCAGTTACTGCAGGGCTGTCCATCAGGGCCGCAGAAACTCACGGTATGGCCCAGCGTGGCGGTTCTGTTGTAAACCATATAAGAATCTGTGAAGATTTTGGGTCCATGATTCCTAAAAAAGGTGCTGATCTCATGCTTGCCCTTGAGCCCATGGAAGCGGTCCGCTATCTCGATTTTCTGAAAGATGGCGGCATTGTTATTGTAAACACCCAGCCTGTGCTTCCTGTTACTGTTACATCAGGGCTTGCAAAATATCCTGATGTTCAGGAAATTCTTGATGTCCTTTCTGAAAAGTATGTAGTCAAAGCCTTCAATGCCGATGAACTGGCATATGATGCAGGTAGTAGGTTGGCGATGAATGTGGCAATGGTAGGAGCAGTCTCAGGTTACCTGCCCATTCCAAAAGATATCTTGCTTGAAAGTGTGAAAGCCCTTGTACCACAAAAAACAATTGAAATTAATATCAGAGCTTTTGAGATGGGAAGGCAAAAAGTAGAGGAAAGTTGATTTAAGAAAATCCAAAACTTTCCATTTAATTTTTATTTAATTTTCATTTTCTCCTATATATGAGATCTAATTGAGTTTTTCCTTACTTCTTGATTTTGTTAGTAAGAACCTGTACTTATCCTGTGGGTGTGGCAAGTGTGCATGTAGAGGGTTAAGCCTGAAAATAAGGTATGTAAGAGAAAATCTTCTTAACGATATGAGGATCTTCGGGGCAAGTTCTAAAAATATTCTTAAAGTCTGTTGGACTTGTTTTCGAAACTGGCTTTTCGATTTTAAGTTAATCATTCTATTTTTAGCTCAAAACCTGGTTATTTTTCTGGATTTATTAGTGGAATGATATAATATTCTGTACTATCTATCCAAAGGCTCTTAGGATATTGCTATTTCTCAGCCATTATTATATTATTATTGCATTTTAAATAAATTTATATAGTTGGCTTCTGAATTACTTTTTAAAAAATTACAGAATATCATATACAACAATACTAATCCAAGGAGCCATCCAATGTGAACAACAAGCTGTTAACTGGTAACAGCGCCCTGAGCACCCATCATGACGAAAACAAACCGTGCATGAGAGGCTATGTTCCACAGAACATAACTGTTATACTTCCAGCTTACAATGAAGAAGTATCTATAGGAAGCATAGTCC
>CAZUGK010000371.1:0-1516 GCA_964619815.1 uncultured Clostridiaceae bacterium
GAACTGCAGCAGCGCCGGGTAGCCGGCGAATTTCCCCCTAATGGGCAGGCCGTACATGCTCGACGCCGTATCGCCGGCCTTCCAGCCCTTTTCCCCGGCCAGCTTCTTGGTCGCGGCGACATCGCTCCCCCACGGGAAACCGGCGAAATTCTCCGTCACCGTCACCTCGGCGGCCGCGGCGTCGTCCGGCGCCGGCGGGGGCGGCGCGGGCACGAGGGCGTACCAGGCCAGGGCGGCGACCGCCGCCACCACCGCCAGGGCGTACGGCCAGTCATAGCGGAGCGTGAAGTCCTTTTCAGCCAACCAGGTCGCCGTCTCGCCGAGGCCCGGCAGGCGGGCGTCGCGTCCGACGCCGGCCCTGATCGCGGCGTAGATGCAGGCGATGACGAACGCCAGCACCACCGCGGCCAAGAAGGCCATCAGCATCAGCCCCGCTATGAACACCGCTATCGGGTTGCTCTCCGGCGCGCCGCCGTTGCGGCCGAGGAAAATCGCCCACGAGCAGCCCAGCACCACGGCCGTAAAGATATACAGCAGCGCCGCCTGGGCGGCGTTGTAGCGCAGGCGCGAGCCCCGCGCCGCCAAAGCCCCGGCTGTCGCCGGCAATATCACCGCCGCGGCCGCCGCGGCGGCCGAATGGGTTGCCACCCATATCCCCGGGCCGGCCAGCAGAATCGCCACATAGCACATGGCGGCGGCGAAAGACTTATTCTCGATGCGAGCGAGCCACGCTTTCGTACCGATCGCCTCCCCGGATCAAGCTCCGGCCGGGTTGGCGACCCGTCCCATGAACAGGGTCGTCCCCGACGGCTTATGCCTGATGAGGAAGACGAACGGCCGGTCGGCCCGGAACACCACCCGCTCGGTCGGCGGCATGCTCTTGAGCCCGATGATGACCGCGGTTGCCGCCGCCGCCTCGCTGCCCTTCTCGTTCACCTCGACGAACGCCTGGTGGATGACATCGGTTATCGTAAGGTCCCTCTGCCCGTTCAGGCCCGAGAAATCGGCCGCCAGCGAGAAGGCGTCAGGCATGCCCATGGCGGACAGCAGCGGTTTGAGGCCGTAGCGGGCCGTTATCTTAAAGCTCGGCAGGTATACCGATACCTGTTGCTTCTCCAGGCTGCCCAGCCAGCCGGCCAGGCGGTCGGCGGACAGGCCGGCTTCGAATTCATCCAGGCTGCCGCCGGTCAGCAGGACGACCATCGACACCTCGTCGCCGGCGTAAGGCAGCTCCAGGATCTGCACGCCGTCAGCGGCGGCGTAGCCGAACCTACCGGTCTGGTGCATCAGCCGAGCGTCCACCGTCTGCCCGTTGCGGAGATAAAAGGGGGCGATAACCGTGTCGTTGGCCTTGAACTTCGCCGCCCAGTCGCCTTTGAAATAAATGGCGTTGGTCAGCACCAGCCGCGTCAGCGGCGTCAGATCGCCGTCCTTCAGCAGGTCCCTGATCTTGCCGGCCGTCTTATCCTCCACCCAGCCGTTGATCGTCCGGCGGCTTTCCTCCCGCCTGGCGGCG
>CAZUGK010000372.1:0-1513 GCA_964619815.1 uncultured Clostridiaceae bacterium
TATTGCTTGGTTTTTATTTCCATACAATCCCTACTGTAACTTTACGCTATGGTACTGCGCGGCAGCAACATAAAAAATTGTATTATACCTGCATGCATTCAATATAATATATTACTAAGCTAAATCTTCATTTGATTGTTTTGGGCATGAGGTGATTGATAATGAAAAGAGTATATATAATTGTTCTGGCCGTAATCGTTGCCGTATCCTTATTTTCTTTAGCCATATTTACCGATTTGAGCAATCCTGTTTTAGATTCTCCTATTCCTATAGTTATGCCATACTACAAATCCCTTCTGAACAATGCAATTAATATTGTCAACAATAATCAGGATTTTCTATTGGCAATACTGGGTACTGATGAAAGAGAAAATGAAAAATCCAGAAGTGATGTGATAATGCTACTAAAATATAAAGCGAAAGAAAACAAGGTTATAGTTGTATCAGTACCAAGAGACAGCAAAGTCTCCATATTCGATAGAGGCATGACTAAAATAAACGCTGCCTCTGCATATGGCGGATGCAGGCTTCAAGTAAAAGTATTGGAAAACCTGTTTAAAGTCAATAGTGTCAGATATGTTCATATAAATTTTGAAGGCTTCAGAAAAATAATTGACACCATAGGTGGAGTTGAAATAAACGCAGAGAAAGACTTCGCAAGAGATTGGGGCGAAAAAGACACCTATGCAAAAAAAGGAAAGAACCTTTTACTTGGAAATGATTTACTGGAGTATGTAAGATTCAGACATGATGAAGAAGGCGATTTTGGCAGGATAAAAAGGCAGCAGGAGGTTCTGTTTTCTCTCGCCTCGAGTATTATAAAATCTGACAATATCGGAAAATTGCCTGAAATTGCGTTAATAGTTGCGAAAAGTTCAGCTTCCGATATGGATATATTTTTTATCATGAGAAATCTGAAGAAGCTAAAGAACTTGGATTCATTAGAGTTTGAATTTTACACCTTAAAAACCTATTCTGAAAAAAGTAATGGTATATGGTATGAGATAATTGATGAGGACCAGCTTAAATATATATCGGATTTGCTCCAATAAAGCTGCATGCTCAAGACATCAAAATAGGTTTTATAACCTGGTTGTCAATTACAGCTTCAGAGTTCTGAATAATTTGTCCTACTGTGTATTCTGACGCAATTCTTTCCAGTAGCTTCAAGGCAGCTTTATAATTATCATATATTATTCTTGAAGAATGGCAATCAGAGCCTAGCAGGTTTATACAGTTTTCCCTTACCAGCATTTCGGCAGTTTTTCTTACGTTCTTGCCATAAAAACCATTTATGCTTGCAATGTTTAATTGTGTCAGACAACCGTTGTTTAAAATGTTACTCAGCTCTTTAGGATCCTTCCTCACCCATTCATAACGTTCAGGATGGGCTATCACCGGTATCAGTCCTCTAAGCATCAGCTTAAATATCATATCATCTGTATAAATGGGCTTATTGTGAATGGGCATTTCAATGAGTACATATCTGGAATTATTAAGAGTACTTACTATA
>CAZUGK010000373.1:0-1505 GCA_964619815.1 uncultured Clostridiaceae bacterium
TAGATTCCTATATCTATATCTGAATCCTCGGTCGCCGTACCTGTTGCGCGGGAACCGCCCAAAACGATGGCATCAATACCAGTAACTCCGTTAAAAGCGGATATGATTTGTGTCAATATGTTTTCTGTTGTATTAGGCATATAATTCTCTCCAATTCTATTATTCCGCAAAGTGTAACAAAATGTACTCGACTGATTCTTCTGAAGACTGTTCCGAGGTATCCAGCCAAAAGCCGATTTTGGGAGTCTCCTTCATGAAATCCGCATATAAAGCCTCAACTGTAAAGCCGGTATAGCCAACCTTTCCCCGCGCCTTTTCACGCTTTTTTACAGTCTCCACATTCGGGCAGAGTACTATTGTTTGAACAGGATAGTCCTTCAACATATCCAATATGCGGGATATTTCTTCTCCGTAGTAGTTGTCCTGCAAAACAACGGAAAATCCGTTGTTATAATAAGTTTTTGCCGCATCTGCAGCCAAGTGATAACGCAGATGCAACTGCCGGATAGCCTCATCGGACGGCTGTGCGGACATCTCGGCACGTCCTGCTACAATCATTCGGCGAAACACATCGCCGCGCAGATGCACACCCTTTTCCATTTTTGAGGCAAGCAGTTCCGCAACTGTTGATTTTCCAGACGCCATAACGCCAGTGATTAAATATATTGCTCTTTCCAATATAGAGCACCTCCTCGATAAATTTCAAGTTAAGCTACATAAAAGAACTAATTATTTCATTAATTGATCTAAACCAGCTTCCGATGTTAGCTTTTCAAGATTATCAAATATCTTTTCTTCGTCCCAGTTCCACCATTGAAGCTTTAGTAAGAACTCAACTTTTTCATCAGTGAATCGTTTCTTAATAAACTTGGCGGGGTTACCGCCATAAATTGTATAAGGCTCAATATTTTTTGTTACAGTAGAGTTGGCAGCAATAATAGCACCATCACCAACTTTAACACCCGGCATGATAGTAACGCTTTGGCCTATCCAAACATCATTGCCGATCACTGTGTCCCCCTTGAAAGGCAGCTGTTCTATTGCAGGGGTAACCTTTTCCCAGCCGCATCCAAAGATATTAAACGGATAGGTTGTAATGCCATTCATTCTGTGGTTCGCGCCATTCATGATAAACTTTACACCCTCTGCAATGGCACAAAACTTGCCTATAATGAGCTTATCCCCCAGGAATTCATAATGGTGCTCAATGTGATCATAAAATTTCTCCGGAGACTTTTTATTATCGCTGTAATAAGTATAGTCTCCGATTTCAACATTGGGTCTTTTAGGCAGATTGCATATATAGCAGACTGTCCTTATATTTTCATTTGGATAAAGCTTCTTTTTATCTGGTCCGGTCATAGTATGATTCCTCCTTTTTCATCTCTTACATACGCAGATAAATCAGTTCAGCTGATTAAGTTCAATCTTTTATCTTTGATTTCATAAATCACATCAGCCACATTATCCCTCGTCCATTAGCAGGATGTTATACCTGCCCATAA